>JAFGEX010000274.1 GCA_016931355.1 bacterium | reverse complement strand
TTTCGCCCGCCTCCGGCTTCACGGCGTCAAACAACAGAACGGTCCCCTCCACCGCTTCCCTGACCAGCTGGTCGATCTTGGCCGGTGTATAATGTTCGAGACCGTAACGGCCTGCGGTCATGGCATAATTGTCCTCTTTGCGGCCGTCCTGTTCCGCTGTACAGGAAACGAACAGTCTGGTCATGGGCTGATAATCATGCACCAAACGGCCTTCGGAATTGGCAATGAGGATATAGCTGTAATCGTCGCTGCATCCGATCCGGCATTTGATGATCCGCTTGTCTGCAGAGAAAACCTTCTGGTTGATTTCCGGCAGAAGGGGGATTTTTTGATCCAGCTTGACCGTCTCCCAACGATTTTGAATGGGATAATATTGCGGTGTCTTGTGTACTTTGAATTGGGCGGGAGGAAGCGTTTTCCCTGCATTGGCGATGCTGGCAGCAGTTTCGGCAGCCTGAGCCATGGTCTTTGCCGTGATTTCCTCGGTAAAGGAATACCCGGTCTGATCGCCTTTCAGGACCCGTATCCCGACGCCGAAATCGACGTTCGAATAGGCCTCATTGACGATGTTGTCCTCCAGTCCGATGTAATGGAACACGCGGTTCTGGAAAAAAACATCGCAGTAATCGCCGCCCTTACCCAGCGCGATGCCCATGATTTTGCGTATCAGCGCCTCGTCCACTCCGAACATCTCGTAAAATTCGTTCAGGGCAGGCGAACCTCCTGTCGCGGCAGCGGATGCGGCATGCGTGTCGGTCCTGAAAACAAAAGGGACACTCGCCACAGCCAGGCCCGAGCATCCCTTTTTCATGAATTCACGGCGGGACAATCCTTGCATGATGGTCTCCTTCATGATGATGGGAAAACAATAACTTTTTTTATACGATGGAACAAGGCCATAGGTTGCATGAAAAGGCTGCATCCAATCCGGAACCTTGAACTGCCCCGGCAGGGAGCATCCCGGGGAATAGATGTTCGGCTGTTGAGAAGGTATTCTCATTCTCTCGCTTCCACAACGGCAGGCCACCGGGAATACATCGGCTTTCAGATTCACCCGCTTGCCCGGAGGTGGACTGCGGGCAATTCATACTCGGGCAGATGGAAGCTTCCCGGCAGGTCGCGGCGGGGAATCTTCGATCTGCAAGGAAAAGACATTGGGATCCGCTCGCTTACCCCGGATTAAAGCCCGGTGCAGGCCCCGGGGAATGCGCTCGTCTTCAGATTCAGATCCGGGCGCCGGACCTGCTAATCCCTCCCCTTTCCCGTATAGAGATCCAGCTTCCCCTCCAGATCCACTGCGATCACGGTCAGGTCCGGGTCGTTGACACACTCCGGCACGTCGATGAACAGGATGCCGGGGACATTGATCCAGGCAGCGCCGCCCATTTTCCGGAATGTCAGGCTGCTTCCCTCCCCTACGACCCGGACGGCCTGTATCGTGTTCCGGATGCCCTTTACCTGAACCTGGTCCCTGGGGATGTCGTAGCAATAGAGATAAACTGTGGCGCTGTCCCTGGACAGGGAAGTCGGGCCGCCGTAGAAATGCCCGGCCGGAAGACCGACCCGCGTACCGTAAACAGCCTCCTGATGTTTGGCGACCCATCTTCCCAGAGCCTTCAGGCGACTGGTGTAGGCTTCGTCGATCGTTCCATCCGCCTTGGGGCCGATGTCGAGCAGCAGATTACCCCCACCGCCCAGGCAATCCGCAAAGATCCGGATGATCTGACGGGCTGACTTGAAGTTCGTATCGCCCGGCCTCCAGCCCCAGGAGTCGTTGATCGTCATGCAGAACTCCCAGGGCCCCTCGATCCGTGAGGACGGGATGCCCTGTTCCGGAGTGGCATAGTCTCCCAGTCCGGCCATTCGCGAATTGAAAACAGCCTCGGGATTGTGCTTCTCAAGCACGGCGCGGACGGTCTTCATATCCCATTCCTCTGCGTTGCGCGTCCAATCCCCGTCAAACCACCAGAGGTCCGGATTGAACTGTTCCGCGATCTCCAGGATCTGCGCCTTGTGGAATTTCAGGAATCTCTGCCAGGCCTGTGGATCTTCCTTACCTTTGTCCGCATAGTCCCATTTATTGAGCTCCCCTGTGGCCTTTTCCGGCCTGAGGGTGGCATAATCCGGATGGGACCAGTCCAGATGGGAGAAGTAGAGTCCAACCCTAAGGCCTTCAGCCCGCAGAGCCTCGCAGTATGGCCCGATCAGGTCCCGTTTCGCGGGCGTGGCCTTCTTCATGCTGAGCTTGCCCTGTTTCGTGTCCCACAGGGCCATGCCGTCATGATGCTTGCTGGTCAGCACCGCATACCGGGCGCCCGCCTCCTTGAACAGCTTCGCCCAGGCGTTCGGGTCATAGGCCGAGGCCGTGAAACCCTTGCGCTGGCTCATGTACTTTTCATACGGGATCTCCCCGCTGTGAATCGGCCAGGATTCCACAGTCCCGTCCACCGCATAAATGCCCCAATGGATGAAAATACCGAGTTTGGCGTCTTCGAACCAATCCAGCCGGCCGGGTTCACGGGCTACGGCCCATCCTGCAGCGCACAGCGAACCCAGAAGGATGACGAAAGCCGGAAAAACGGTGCCTGCCGTACGTTTCATGTTTATCCTCCTCCATGACCCCTTGAGGCTCAAAAGGACCCGAAGAACAGAGGGAAGCGCGAAAAAAAACCATTTAAAAATAGAGATTTTTATCCATTTTGTCAATTTTGTTTTTTGATTTCCGTCCATGAGCACATCCCGGCATCCCGGAAAGAACGGCGATCCTGGTCTTGCAGACTTGATAAATATTCTGTAAATTAAAAAAGTTGCACTCTGTCCGTAACAGAAAAGGATCCAAACCATCACTGAACCCAATAAGACCGCCCACCTGCTCGGCGACGCGTGGAAGGACTGGAAAGGCAGGCTGACCGCAACGGAGGCGGATGCCGAAACCGGCAGGGGGCTTTTCCTGTCCCTGTCCGCATCAGCGCTCTGCCTGTTGTGCGCAGCATCCTACCTGCTCTTGTATCTGGTTGCTCTCAGACTCGGGCAGTTCCACGACGCCCTGCCCGGCCTAGCGATGACGATCACCCATTTTTTCTGGATTCTCGCAGCATGGGCATGCCTGGTATTTCTGATCCGTATCTTTGCGACAAAAAAGACACCCCGATATTTGCCGGGTTTTCCCGAATCCATTGTCCGGACCTTCCTGCCGGCTGCACGTTTCATTGCCCGGCCGCTCGGAATCGCGCAGGACAGGGTTTTCAATTCCTTTGTCAAAATGCACAATGCTGCGGTCCTGGCAAGGATACATCCCGGTCATGCGCATAAAAGGCTCGTCCTGCTCCCCCGCTGCCTGGAAAAATCGGTCCGCGAATCCGTCATCCGTCTGTGCGAAAAACACAATGTCCCGTTCAGGATCGCAGAAGGGGGAGAAAAGGCCCGGGAATGGATCAGACTCATCGGGCCTGATTCCGTCATCGCAGCAGCCTGCGAAAGGGACCTGGTGGGCGGGATCCTGGACATCAGCGGCCGCATACCGGTCATCGGCATACCCAACAGGAGGCCGCAGGGCCCGTGCAGAAACACGGTGCTGGACCTCGGGGAATTCGAGAAGGCCCTGGATGTCCTATGGCCTTCCGGGGAAAAAAGGGATTCCTGATCCCGGAAAACGTCTGAGGAAAAAAAGGGCGGCGAGTCCGGTCAGCAATCCGGCGGCCAGGGAAAGTATAATGAAAATTCCGGCCATGTTGAACACAGCCGTGCTTCGCATGTAGAGCAGGGAAACCAGGCTGAGCTGCGCTGCGTTCTTGGCAAGTGCGCCCCAGATGCTGATCCCCACGCATCCCCAAATCCTGCTGAAAAACCGGACGACAAAGGCCATCATCCAGGCGGACGCCACACCGCCGCCCAAAGCCAGGAAAAATCCCGGATCCAGGAATCTGCCGAGCAATAGCCCGCCTATGAACGCCCGCGCAATGACCAGCAGCGTGGCTTCTTTCACCCCCCACCAGACGATCACGATAAGGGTGACCGCATTGGCAAGCCCCAGGCGCATCCAGGGCAGAGGCAGAGGGACCAGGCTCTCGAAAACGAACAGAACGCCTGCAGCGGCAGTCAGCAGGGACAGAAGCGCCAGTTTGTGAATGGCCTGCCTGTTCAAAAGGTCACTCCGTCCAGATCCGCATCCCCTGTTTTAACGATGCGGATAACCACCCGGTTGGGCACGCAAACGATCATGTCTCCGGGCCTGTCGATCTTCCCCATGCGCACGCAGGTCTGGTTCGGACAGGGAGAATGTTTCATGCGTATTCTTCCTCCACTGACCTCATAACTGCTGACCCCCAGCGGACCCTGCACGGACCCTTCCGCATCCTTCGCGGGATTCAGGTTTTGCACCATCACGCCGTCCGCCTGAATGAGTATCCGGGTTTCATTCGGTGCAGGTTTTGGCCTCGGGACATAAAAAAGAACGCCTGCGGCCAGCAGGAAAACGGCGAGACACCAATCCCCCGGCGTAAGAAGAGGAGCGGATTTGAAACGGCCCGGCCGCTTTCCTCCGGATATTTCCATCTGCTGGGTGGAAGACATTGATGAAGGCTCGCTTGTCCAGCGTCACGCCGCAGGGCTTTTGTTTGCTGACAGATTCATTTCCAGATGTCCGAAACAACATGCGCGAGCGCGATGGAGTTCAGGCGGGCGATTGAGGAATCGGAGCGCGAGATCAGGACGATCGGCCTGCGGGCTCCCACGATCAATCCGCTCATGGCTGCTCCGGCCAGATAGACCAGGCCTTTCGCGAAAATATTCCCGCTGGCGATGTCCGGCATGAGGAGAATGTCCGGCTCACCGGAAACCACACTTTCGAACGCCTTGATCCGGGCCGCCTCCCTGGAGAAGGCCAGGTCTATGGCCATGGGGCCTTCGACGATCGCATCCGGGAAATACCCTCCCCTGGCCAGAAGCACGATTTTCTGGGCATCCAGGGTTTCCGGCATATCAGGGTTTATTTTTTCAATCGCGGCCATCAGCGCCACCTTCGGTTTCTCTATTCCCAGATGCTTCATGACCAGCACGGCGTTCCGGATGATCTGGATCTTCTGGTCGAATGTGGGCCGGATGATCATGGCTCCGTCTGAAACGCAGATCAGCTTGGGATAGGACGGGACTTCCATGATGGCCACATGGCTCAGCAAACGGCCGGTTCGGAGATTGTACTGTTTGTTCAACACGGCCTTGAGCAGGGTGGGCGTGTCCACCGTGCCCTTCATGAGCACCTCCGCCTCATCCCGGTGCATGAGGGCCACTGTCTTCCGCGCCGTTTCCCGCGCGCCGAGCGTGGGGACGATCGTCCTGTCGTCTATGGCGATCTTTCCGGCTTCCGCTATGGCGTGGATCTGCTCCGGGACGCCCACCAGAACCGGATCCACGATACCGAGTTCGCTGGCTGCAGTCATGGCTTCGAGAACAGTGGCATTCTCGGCCCCTGCGACCACGAAACGCTTTTTCCCCATCCGGGCCGCCGCATCCAGTATCTGCTTGTGGGATTTAAACATTGAAATTCCGTCTCAATGGGATTCCGCCCTGTTCATGGACCGGATGCATTCCGAAAATCGCCTGGCCGATTCGAGAACGGAACCGGTCCCCAGGATGCCGGAAAGAACCGCCACACCGTTGCACCCGGCGGCCAGAGCCTCCCGGACATTGCCGAGGTTGATACCCCCTATGCCGATGATGGGTTTCAGGGTCAAAGGCCGGATTTTTTTCACCAATGCGGTGCCGCAAAGCGCTGCGTCCGGCTTGGAGGAAGTCGGGAACAGCGCCCCGACGCCGAAATAGTCCGCAGCCGTGGAAGCGATGAAATCCTCATAGCAGGTGACGGATACGCCCAGTATCCTTTTTCCCCCGATCCATCTCCGGACCTCTTTTTCAGGCAGGTCTTCCCTGCCGACATGCACGCCGTCCGCATCCGCGGCCAGCGCCACATCCAGCCGATCATTGATGATCAGGGGGATTCCGTGGGCTTTCGTGATTTCGCGTATGGCCCTGGCGTTCTCATACAATATCCTCGCCTGGGAAATCTTATCCCGGTACTGGATGACATCCGCTCCGCCTTCCGCCAGTTGCGCCGCAACCTCCCGGATTTCCCTTCCCTTCAGAAAGGCCGGGTCGAGTACGGCGTAAAGGCCCCAGGAACGCTTTTTCCCCGATGCGCCTCTAATAGTCGATCCCCTTCCTGGCCGGTATGCCGCTGCGAAAGGGATGCTTGACTTCGCGTATTTCGCTGACCAGGTCCGCCGCAGCCACCAGATCCGGATGCGCATTTCTGCCTGTGAGGATCAGTTCCAGCGGAAAAGGCTTGGTCTTCACCAGTTGGAGAACCTCGTCGAGCGGGATCAAAGGGCCGCAGGCCAACAGGATTTCATCGAGGATCAGCACATCGTATCCTTCATTCATGGCCGATTTCGCGATGTCCAACCCGGAGCGCGCAGCCGCGCGGTCCTGATCCGAAGGCTTTTTCAGATCCACGAAATGGTCCCCGCCGGCCTGCACGAGGGTGATGTTCGGCGTCCGGCCGGCGAGAAGCGCCTCTCCGATATGGGGCATGCCTTTCATGAATTGGATGATGAAAACCTTGTATCCGTGGCCTGCCGCCCGCATGGCTGTACCGAGCGCTGCGGTGGTCTTTCCCTTGCCGTTTCCAGTGAAGATCTGAACCAACCCGCGCTGCGGGGCGGGCCTTCCTGATGCCTGCATGGCTTCTTCCGGACGTTTAGGTCTGGGCCCGGTGGGAGGCGACACGCGCAGCAAGCACGATGCTGTAGAACTTGGTGTCGTCATCGTCCGCCCGGGATGAAACAACAACCGGGGCCCGGGTTCCGACTGTAATGGAGGCGCTCTTTCCCTGCGCAAGCAGGGTGACGCTCTTGTAAAAGGTGTTGGCGGTCTCGATGTTCGGGAAGATCAGGATGTCAGCCTCCCCGTTGATGGGGCTGTCCAGCTCCTTGATTTTGCAATGTTCCTTTGAGAGCGCGACATCCAGTGCCAGGGGCCCGTCCACGATGACGCCGCGTATCTGTTTCCGTTCCGCCATGGCCTTGATCACCGCCGCGTCGATCGAGGATTGAAGCCGGAAGTTGATCTTTTCCTCAGCCGAGACCAGCGCGGCCCTGGGTGTTTCAATGCCGAGCCCGTGCGCCACTTCCACCGCATAGTTGAGAATCGTCACCTTGTCGTCCATGCTGGGATTCGGGATGATGGCCGCGTCTGATACGAGAATCAGCTTGGGATAACCGGGGACCTGCATGACCGCGACATGGCTCATGAGACCGCCGGGAGGAACGAGGCCCTTTTGCTTGTCCAGGACCGCCTTCATGAACGTGGCTGTCCCAATCAGGCCTTTCATGAGAAAATCGGCCCTGCCGTCGTGCACGAGCTGCACCGCGGCCTCCGCGATCGCAGTCTCGTCTTCCACGTGAATGATTTCCATCCTGTCGGCGAATTCACGGCTCAGGCCCATGGCGGCGTTTGTGATCCGCTCCCGGTGACCGACGACGATGACCTGAATCAGACCGTCCACCACGCCTCGGGCGATCGCATGCAGGGTCGCGGAATCCTCTCCGGCAGCCACTGCCAGCGTCATCCTGGGACCGCCCTTCACCGCCTCCTCCAGATCTCCCAGCAGCCGAATGGGTTTCACGGCATGTCTCCTGTGTTCAATGCCCGAGTGACGCTTGATACTTCCCGGCAGGTTCCCGGCCCGTCAGAACGGCAAGGCAACCCTGAGCCAGGGCCAGCATCTCCCTTTCGCCCGCATAGACAAGCACCGGGGCGATCCATGCAATCCTGCCTTTCAAATCTCCGACCAGTTGTTCATCCTGGGCAAGCCCGCCTGTGATCACGACGGCATCCACCCGGCCCTCCAGCACCGTGGAACAGGCTCCGATCTCCTTGGCGATCTGATAGGCCATCGCATCGACTACCTGTGCCGCATGCGCGTCCCCGGACGAGATTCTGCGCCTGACCTCGAGCATGTCCTGCGTCCCCAGATATGCGACCAGGCCGCCCGCGCCGGTCAGCTTTCGCAGCATCTGGCTGTGCGTGAACCGGCCGGAATAGCAGAGATCCACGAGCTGCCCGGCAGGCAGGCCTCCGCTCCGTTCCGGGGAAAAAGGGCCCTCCCCGTTCAATGCATTGTTGACATCCACAACCCGGCCTTTTTTATGAACGCCGACGGATATGCCTCCTCCCAGGTGAACGACGATCAGGTTCAAATCAGCATAGGATTTTCCGAGGTCTTCCGCAGCCTGCCGGGCAACGGATTTCTGGTTCAGGGCGTGAAAAATGCTGATGCGTTCCATTTCCGGCATGCCGGATATTCTGGCCACGGGTTCCATCTCGTCAACCACAACGGGATCAACGATATAGGCCTTGACTTTCAGATGTTCCGCCCAGCGTTGCGCCAGGATGCCGCCCAGATTGGAGGCATGCTGCCCGTATCGGGCCTCCCGGAGATCCTGGAGCATGGCATCCGTCACTTCATACACGCCGCCTTCAACCGGAGCCAGCAGACCTCCCCTTCCCACAACTGCATGTATTTTTCTGTATGAATCCCGGTACCGCTCCAGGGCTTCCTGTATCATGGCGAATCTGAATTCAAGCTGATCCGCGATGCGCGCAAAGCGGGAAAGATCCTGCGCCGAATGGCGCACGGTTTCATCAAAAACAGGTTCCAGATCCCGGTAGAGGGCGATCTTGGTGGAAGTGGAACCCGGATTAATGACCAGGATCAGAAACGGGCCGGCCTCCTTTCTCATGCCGGATACTCCCTTTCTTTTTCTTCCCCGCGAAGCACGGCCAGCGCGCCCAGCGCAAGCGCTTCCATTTCGTTCTCGCCTGGAAACAACAGGACAGGCCCCATGAAATCCACATGCTTCCTGATCCCAGAAACCAGCGGCCCGCAATGCACGCCGCCGCCGGTCAGGACCACCGCATCCGGGAGCCGGCAGAGCATGGCTGCCATGGAAGCAATGGTCTTTCCGATCTGGAAGGCCATGGCCTGGAGAACAGCCTGCGCATGTCCGTCGCCCGCTTCGATTTTCTTCACAATCAGCCGCAGGTCGCTCGTGCCCAGATGGGCCACCAGCCCGCCCTCCCGCGTGAGCTTCCGCATGATGCCCGCCTGTGAGTATTTCCCGGAAAAACACATCCGGACCAGCTGGCCTGACGGCAGCGTCCCCGCTCTCTCCGGAGAAAAAGGGGCTTCCTCATTGGCATTCGTCACATCGAGCATGCGTCCCTGTTTCATGGCGCAAACCGAAATGCCCCCGCCCAGATGGGCGATGACCAGATCCAGGTCCTCCATCGCCGTATCCAGCAGGGCAGCCGCCTTCCGGCCCACGGCCCGGATGTTCAGCGCATGCGCAAGGCTGATGCGGCGTATTTCAGGAAGCCCTGTCAGGCGGGCCATGTCCGACATCTCATCCACGCTGACCGGATCAACGAAATAGGCCGGTACGCCGCTTTCCCCGGCCAATGCATCAGCCAGAATGACTCCAATATTCGAGATGTGATCCGCCTGAACCCTGCCGTTTTTCACGTCGTCCAGACAGGCGCCGGACACCCGGTAAACCCCGCCTTGCAGGGGTTTGAAAGGTCCTCCCCTGGCCACGACTGCGTCCAGCCCGGAAACAGCCGTCTGCTTCCGGTCCAGCAGCTTCAACAGATCGTTCCACCGCATGTCGAATTGCGCGAGTATGCCGGGAAAGCCTGCGAGGCATTCGGAGGAATAGGAAATGGAGTCCGTCCAGACCGGATGGGAATCGCTGTATAAAGCGGCTTTGGTGGAAGTAGAACCCGGATTGATGACCAGAATCCTGTACACGGCTACCCTTTCAGCCGTTCAGAGGGATGATGCGGATCTGCCCTTCTTAAAAGCCTGGTTGTTCACCGGCGCCGTTCCCGGGGGCACCCTCTTTTCAATGACCTTTTCCCAGACCGCTGGTGGAATGTCCAGATGCCTGGAAACGGCCCCCAAAAGAACCACATTGACCACACGTGAATTCTCCAGGGACGCCGCGATTTTCGCGGCGTCGACCGGAATCACCCGGGCCGCCCTTCTCCTGACGCCCGCCAGCGGATCTTCCGGATAGGAATGGCCCTTCATCAGCGCAATGGGGGGAACGAGCTTCTGCAGGTTCACGATGACCGTACCGCCGGGCCTGCAGAAATGCACCCATCTGAGGGCCTCGGCCTGTTCGAAACAGAGCAGAATATCCGCCTGGCCCGCTGGAATCAGCGGCGATTGAACGCTGGGCCCGATCCGGACATGGCTGGACACCACGCCGCCGCGCTGGGCCATGCCGTGAACCTCGCTCTGCTTGACGTCATAACCGGCCTGTGCCGCAGCGGCCGCGAGCATCTCGCTCGCCAGCAGCACGCCCTGGCCGCCCACGCCTACAATCAGGATGTTCTTCTGATCTTTTATCAATGGCTTCATGGATCTATGGGATCCGAACAATGGCCTGCACCGGGCAGACCTGGCTGCAAACGGAACAACCCGTGCACAGCACGGGATCGATTCTAGATTTCGTGAGGCCTTTTGCCGTCTTCTCCGTGGATTCGCTGATGGCCGGACAGGAGACCTTGAAACAGGAATGGCATCCGATGCATTTTTCCAAATCCACGCGGAAAGGCTTTTCCCTCACCTTTTTCCTGTTCTCGGGCGGATACAGGGCGCACGGCCGGTTCGTGATGACCACGGACAGCTCTTCATTTTCCATTTCCCCGCTGAGAACGTTCCGTGTCGTTTCCAGATCATAGGGATCGATCACCTTGATGCGGGTTACGCCCAGCGCCTGGCACAGCCTGGCGAATTCCACCCTCTGTGCCTCCCCGCCGCCCATTTTCTTGCCCGCACCCGGATGATGCTGGCCACCGGTCATGGCCGTGATCCGGTTGTCCAGAATGACGATGGTGATCCCGGAGGCCTCGTGCACTGCCGCCAACAGGCCGGTCATGCCGGAATGGAGGAACGTGGAGTCCCCGATGGTTGCCACAATGCCCTTGCCGCTTTTACGCGCCTTGGCCATGCCGACCGCCACGCCGATGGAGGCGCCCATCTCCACACAGGTATCGCCTGCATTGAGAGGCGGCAGCGCTCCGAGCGTATAGCATCCGATGTCCGTCGTGACCGTGGCCTTCAGTTTTCCAAGCGTGTAATACACACCGCGATGGGGGCATCCGGGGCAGAATACAGGCGGGCGCGGGATGACCGGCTCCGGCTCCGGAACAGGCCGGGATGAATGGACCGCGCCTGCTTGCACCAGGCCCTTTGCCACAAGGTCGGGATTGAGCTCCCCGAGATTGGACCAGTATTTTTTCCCTTCGCAGGGTATGCCTTCGGCCCTGACCTGTTCCTCGATGAACGGTTCAAGTTCCTCCACGATGAAAAGCCTTTTCACCGAAGACGCAAAGGTTCTGATCTTCTCCATGGGAAGAGGATAACTCATACCCAGTTTGAGGATGGAGGCATCCGGGACGATTTCCTTGACATAGGCATAGGCGACACTGTCTGTAATGACGCCGAATGACGGATCGCCCGGTTCCACCCTGTTGATCGCAAGCGTTTCCGCATAGGCCCTGAGCCTGGCAAGCCTTTCATTCGCCCAAACATGCCGGACCCGGGCATTGGAAGGCAGCACGACGAATTTTTTGAAATCCCTCTCGAATCCCTTGATGGGATAGGCGGTTCTTTCGCCGAGCCGGACAATCCCCTTCGAATGGCTGACTCGTGTGGTCATTCGGAATAGAACGGGCACGTCGAAGGAAATGCTGATGTCCAGGGCCACGCCGACGAAATCCTTGGATTCCCGGCTGTCCGACGGTTCGATGCAGGGATATCCGGCGAATTTGGCGAAATACCGGTTATCCTGCTCGTTCTGGGAGGAATGCATGCCCGGATCATCCGCGCTGACCACGACCAGGCCGCCTGGTGCGCCGACGAGCGAGACGGACATGAAGGGGTCTGCGGCCACGTTCAATCCCACGTGCTTCATGGCCACAAGGGCGCGCGCGCCCTCGAAACTGGCGCCCATGGCCACCTCGAACGCGACTTTTTCATTGGGGGACCATTCCGCTGCGATCTCGGGGTACTGCCGGATGGCTTCGAGAATTTCCGTGCTGGGCGTACCGGGATATGCGCACGCGACATGCAGGCCGTATTCCCAGCATCCGCGTGCGACAGCCTCATTTCCGGACAGGATGACGTCGGATGATTCCGTCTGTTTCATGACACGAAGGTCCTGCTATTTTGCGAATGTCCCGACGCTCTGCGCCAGGATGATCCTCTGATCGGGCCGCAGCCCCATTCTGGCAGCCAGGGCCGGACGGTTCACCATGCCCCGCACAACCGTTGCCAGCCCCTCGGACGCGCAGAACAAGTATACGTTCTGGCTGATGAAACCCGTATCCGTTGCCGGGTAGAACATGCGGTCCGCCTCGGAAACCGTTGAATCCGTGTTGACGTCCGCCACATAGACCAGGTTGAGCGGCGCCTGTGCCACGAAATCCTGCATGCCTGTAGCGGCACGGATGTCATCAGAAAGCACGGGAATGAGTGAATGAGAAGGCGCATCGTACAGGAACAGACCCTTTTCCATGCTGACATACACATGGACTTCCTGCATGTTCCGCGCGGAGGGTGCGGTGCGTTTGTTCTCTCCCGGCCTGTTCACGCCGCAGGCGGCCCAAAGCAGGTTGGACAGTACTTGTACCGGAATCGTGTCCGCGCTGAATTGACGCGTGCTTTTACGCAGCCCGAGAGCCTGCATGAGAGGCAGACCGCCGCCGGTCTGAGGAGCAGGGATCTGCATCGGGCCGGCTTCCTGTGCCAGGAGACCGGATCCTGTCAGCAGCAACAGCAGCGTCAACGCCGAGAAACGCTGAATTCCCATCGTCTTCTTCCTTCCCTTTTGATTCCGGGATTGACGGTGTTTTTCCCCGGCAGATGGGGAGTGTCGGAATGCAGATCATGAATCGGATCGGATCAGGACTCCGGCGCATTCCCGAAAGCCTGCTCCAGTTTCACGATGCGCTCCCACTGGCCGTTTACTTCATTCTGTATCCGGTTCACCTCATCTTCGGTCAGGTGCCGGAAGCGCCCCTGCATTAGAAGGTAATCCTTGACCGGCTTCGGATTTTTGACGATCCGGTTGATCTTGTAGACGCCGTTTTCGACCTCGTACAGGGGGAACACGTTCGATTCTGTGGCCAGGCGGGCGATCTTCACGGTCAGGCTGGGCGCATGCTTCCATCCCGTGGGACACGGTGCGTACAGATGGATGAAACGCGTGCCCCGCATGGCTTTCGCCTTGTCCACTTTCCTGACCAGATCCTCCGGAAAGGCGATGTTGGCCGTGGCCGCATACGGGATGTGATGCGCGACCATGATTTCCATGATGTTTTTTTTCGGGCCTTTTTTGTAATGCTTGACCGGCGTGGTGGTCGTCCACGCGCCGTGCGGCGTGGACGAGGACCTCTGAATGCCCGTGTTCATGTACGCTTCATTGTCGTACACGATGTAGATCAGGTTCTCCCCTCTTTCCGCAGCTCCGGACAGGGCTTGAAGCCCGATGTCGAAAGTCCCGCCGTCACCCGCCCAGGCCAGGGTCGTGATGCCGGTTTTCCCCAAAGCGGAAAGGGCCCGGCTGATCCCGGAGGCTGTGGAGGCTGCGGTCTCAAAGGCGCAGTGGTACACCGGTATCCCGGCCGCCGAATAGGGAAACGGGCCGTCGATCACGGCCCAGCAGCAGGCCGGAATGGATACAATGGTTTTTGAACCCAGCGACTTGAGCACATACCGCATGGCCAGCGTGGCTCCGCATCCCTGGCAGGCCAGATGGCCCGGGGACATGACCTCCTGCTCCGGCAGGGTCAGGCGCACGGGTTTCTTTTTCACAGCCTGCTCAGCACACATCTTTCACTCCTATCCAGATGAGCGGGTTCGGCGTATCTTTCCGCATGATGTCCACCATGCCCTGGATGTCCTTCAGGGAAACATCCCTTCCACCCAGGCCTGCGATGAATCCGTAAAGACCGGCCTGGACACCGGAGAGGCAATCCCGCGTCTCCGTGAAAAAAGGTCCCCTGTTTCCGTATGATATGGAGCGGTCGATGACGCCGACTTTGGGCACGTGCTCCAGAATCCTGCGGATCTCCTCTCCCGGGAAAGGCCTGAAGTACCGGATGCGCAGCACGCCTGCCTTCACCCCCGTTTCCCTCAGGGCATCGACCGCCTCCTTGGCCGTGCCTGCGATCGTGCCGTAACAAACCAGCACGCATTCCGCATCCTCACAACGGTACGGATCCACCAAACCGTAAAACCGGCCGAATGTTTTTTGAAATTCCCCGGCTACGGTCTGAATGACCTTTTTGGCCTCTTCATGAGCTTTCTGAATCTTGTATGAAAATTCGTAATAATGCTCCGGTGACGTCAGGGCTCCGAAGGAAGAGGGTTTATCCGGATCCAGGATGTGTTCCGGCTTGTAGGAGGGCAGAAAAGCGTCGATTTCTTCGGGCGAGTAGAGGTCCACAACCTGAGAGGTATGGGAAAGAAAAAAGGCGTCCAGGTTCACCAGCGTAGGCAGCATGATGTCCGGATTTTCGCCTATTTTGTAGGACATGAGGATGCTGTCGAACACTTCCTGGTTGTTCTCGCAGTAGATCTGCATCCAGCCCGTGTCCCGCTCGGAGATGGAATCCGTGGCATCCGCCCAGATGGACCAGCCCGGGGCCATGGCGCGGTTCACATTGGCCATGACAATGGGCAGGCGTGCCCGGGCCGACCAGTGGATGAGTTCATGCATCAGGGCCAGCCCCTGCGCCGAGGTGGCCGTGAAGGTCCTGGCGCCGACTGCCTGTGCGCCGATGCACGCGGCGAGCGCAGAGTGCTCGGATTCGACCTTGACGAATTCGGCCTTCAGTTCGCCGTTGGCCACAATTTCGGACAGGATCTCGACGATGGTGGTCTGCGGCGTGATCGGATAAGCAGCGATCACATTGACCCTTGCCGCTGTTGCGCCGTATGCGGCCGCAAAATTTCCGGTGAGTACCTTTTTCAAGTCGGATTTCCCCTACTTGCCTTCTTCCTCGGATACGATCGCATCGAACGGGCATTCTTCGATGCAGATGCCGCATCCCTTGCAGAAATCATAATCGATTTCCGGCGGATCGGTCGGAGCGATGCAGGGCTCCGGGCAGACCTTCCAGCAGATCATGCAGCTTTTGCATTTTTCCTTGATGATGCGGGGCCTGATGGAACGCCAGGAGGCCGTCTTGTTGACCCGCATGGTGCCCTGTGAAACGGGCAGGGGCGGCATTTCGCCCGCACAGCGGTACTGGATGGGCTTCTCGTCGTTTTTCTTTTTAGCCATTTAAAATCCCCTTCAATCCCGTGTCTCGTCAAAGGCCTCCCGCGCGGCTTTCGCATTCTCCGCAGAACGGTGGGGGATCTTCTCCTGTATGGCTTCCATGACCGATTCAATGCTCACGAGTCCTGTGGCCTTGGCCACGGAACCCAGGATGGCGGTGTTGATGATGGGTGCCTGCGGTGTTCCGAGGCCGTACCGCACCGCAATGGAGGAACAGTCCACCGTGTAAATTTTCGGCTCCCGGGTGGCGGGAAAAGAAAAATCGACAGGCTGCCGCGAGGTGTTGAGGATCACCTTACCCCCCGGTTTCAAGCCGTCCGTAAGGGGTACGGCCCCGATCAGGGTCGGATCCAGGATGACGAGGATGTCCGGATCGTAGATGTAGCAGTGAATCCGGATCGGAGTGTCACTGATCCGGGTGAAGGCAGTGACCGGGGCTCCCCTGCGCTCCACACCAAAAGAGGGGAAAGCCTGAACCTCTTTCCCCTCTTTGAATGCGGCCATGGCGAGTATGTCCGAACCCTTCACCGCGCCCTGTCCGCCTCTGCCGTGAAACCGTATTTCAACCATGCAAATGCCCGCTCCGTTTTTTTTCAGTGAAACGCAGGAATGGCCTGATAAAATATAGAAAATTCGGCAGGATGTTGCAAGCTCTTTCTTGGAATACTATCGGGGAGAGGAGAATAATTCTTTGATCAATAACAACTTGCAGGGATAATTTTTATCGGGCGATCCGGATGTCAAAGGAGATGTCCAGAACCGGCACGGAATGTGTCAAAGCGCCTACAGAGATGAAATTCACACCCGTTTGAGCAATGCTCCTGACGTTCGCCAATGTGACATTCCCGGACGCTTCCGTCTCCATCCTGCCGCCTATGATCCGAACCGCCTCCCGCATCGTGTCCGTGTCCATGTTGTCCAGCATGATGCGTTGTATGGGGTAACCGGATGCTTCCCGCACCTCATCGAGATCCCGCGTCTCCACCTCGATGAACAATGATTTGCCGTTCTTTTTCATGTTGCCGAGGCATCTTGCGATCGCCTTTCCGGTTCCGCCGCAGGCATCCACATGATTGTCCTTGATCATGACCGCATCGTAGAGCCCCATGCGGTGATTCCGGCCACCACCCTGCCGCACCGCATATTTTTCAAGCACCCGCCATCCCGGTGTGGTTTTCCGTGTATCTAGAATGACCGCATTTGTACCCCGCACCGCTTCGACGAACAGAGCCGTTCGCGTGGCGATGCCGGACAAACGCTGTATGAAATTCAGGGCGGTCCTTTCAGCAGCGAGCAGGGAATGCACCGGGCCTTCCACCGTCCCGATCACGGATCCGCGGGTCACGGCCTGCCCGTCGCGAATACACAAGTCAAATTTGACGGCGTCGTCCACCCGGGAAAAAACCCGGCCTGCAATATCAAGCCCGGCCAAGCGTCCTTCGCCCTTGGATAAAAACTCGCCTGTGCCCTTTAGGCCTTCGGGAATGGTGAAAAGGCTGGTCAAATCGCCTTCCGAACCCAGATCCGCGGACAATTCCGATTCGATGATTGGATCAGCGGCCTTCAAAATTTCGGAATCCGGTTTCACGGCGTGGTTCCTTTCGGGGCCACTGCATTTTCAATTTCCTCGATGTTCTGCCGCGCGATTCGGCCGAGGTCGCTGGTCGAGCCTTCCGCCTGTACAACCCTTGAGAAAAGGTCCTTCGCGCCTTCCGTGTTGCCGATGGACAAATAAGCCCTGGCCGCTTCGAACAGGGCGGTCGAAGCCCAGGGCAGGCGTGTCGGCCTGGACAGATACTTGACCCGTAAAAATTCATATATCCCCTGTTCCATCATCCCCATGCTGACGTAGGACTTGGCGATCCAGTACTGGATCTCCGGCTCCGTTTGTTCGTCCACTTCATTCTTCAACGGCCGCAGATATTCGATCGCGCGCCTGTAGTCCTTGAGATTGAAATAGAACAGGCCGATCTGAACTTTTTTCTCCTGAACATCCTCTTCGCCCGGATATTTTTCGATATATTGTCGGGCCAAAGCCAGGGCGGCGTCCCACATGCCCAGGGAATCGTAAACCCTGATCAGGTAACGCATGGCAAGGGGCACGGATTCCGGATCCATGCCATCCGACAGGGCCATCCTCAGGGCCCGGAGCGCATTGTCGTATTGCTGGGAGCGGAAATAATGGTCTCCGAGATTCAGATACACCCTGCCCAGAACCGGGCTGCCCGCGTATTCGCTGGTCATGGCGGTGAGCAGGCCCAGCGCTTCCTCGACCTTGTTGAGCACCAGGTACGTCCGGCCTGTTTCCAGTTTGGCCAGGGGAACATACCGGGAGTCCCTGTATTTTTTAATCACCGTTTCATAGGATTTCAGAGCCTGGTCAAAATCCTTGTTCCGGAAAAAGGCATTGCCCTTCTCAAACTCCAGCCGGGGCATCCAATCGCTCCCCTCGATGGTTTTTCGCAATGCCTTCGGAAGTCCCGCCAGTCTGGATTCGGCTGCAGCCACATTGTTCATGCTTAAAAAACACAGCATGATTTTGGCGTTCAGGCCTTCTACATCCGATCCGCCGGAACGGAGGAGCGCTTTTTCGTATGCCGCACGGGCTTCATTGTATTGTTCAAGCCGGAACCGGAGATCCCCCAGCTTTTCGAATGCCGCCGCGCTGCCGATGTCGTCCGCAACCTGCTGCAGATAGGACAAAGCCTTGTCCGGCTTTCCTTCCTGCTCCGCAACTGCGGACAGGTCCGCGTATGCCGCGATCCGGTCCTCCCGCGACGAATGCCTGAGGCTGTAATCCAGCAAAATGCGTTCCGCCTCCCGGTACCGGCCGGATTGGAGACAGGCCTTGCCGAGCCCCCTGAGAATGGCCTTGGACCGGGAGGGAGCGGAATCGGAAAGGCCGGCATCCGCTTTCAACGCCTGAAGACTGTCCTGCGCAAGCGCCAGACTGAAAAGGGTAACTGCTTCAGTCGCATTCCCGGAATCGAGCGAGAGGTACCCCATGTCGATCAGGCAGCTGTCGCTGAAGGGGGACAACGGAAAACGGCTGCGGACTTCCCTGAAAAACGCCATGGCACTCCGGGTATCGCCTTGTTTTGCAGCCATGCGCCCGGATTGGAACAGCGCTTCGGATGCATAAGGGGACCTGGGATTTTGCTGCAGCAGGGATTGAAACAGGGAATCGGATTCCTCGTAACGGCCCAGGCGCCGCAGACCCGACGCCAACAGATACAGGGCCTCTTCCTGCCGGGCGTTCATGCCGGGCCTGGCGGCCAGTTCCCGCAGCAGCGGCATTGCAGGTTGAAGTGAGTCCATGGCCAGAGCAGCCTTTGCTGCGCCGTACAGGATCCCGCCGCGAAGGGGTGAGCCGGGATTTCCAGCCAGGAGACGCTGAAACATCCAATACCCGCCTCGGACATCCACCCCGGACTCGAATTGCGCATGGGCCAGCGCTGCGGCTGTTGCCTGCGATGATCCGGGCAGAATGGATTCCGCAAGATGAAAATATTTTCTCGCACTGTCTGCAGGCGCATTCACATCAGATGATTGGGATGAATCAATGAAGCAAACCGCCATGCGCAGGTAAACATCGCCGCGCAGGGTATCCGGCAGCGGCGTCTCCAGCGAACGGCGCAGAAACGGCAGGGCCGACGCCGGAGAGTGAAGGTCGTCCATCATGACGACTGCCCAGTTGTAGTCCTGTTCCAGATCCCGGCTTCCCGCAGACCCGGAAAGCCAGGGCGCCAGCCGTGCCAGGACACGGGATGAGTGTACCAGGGGATCCTGTTTTACGGATTGTAAACGGCCGGCTGCCAGGGACGCCCAGCGTGTTCCCGGAAACTGTGTGTTCAAATCCTCCCATACCTGCACCGCCTCCATTATTCTCTGCGCCTTCTCCAGGGCTTCGCCGTAGAGGTACCTCGCCTCGGGAATGCAGCCGGCATCCGGATGATCGGACCAGAGCCTGTGCAGTTCGCTCAATCCGTCGCTGATATAGCCCAGGTCCCGGATCCAGGCCTTGGCCACCTGAAGCCGGATGTCTGGCAGCAAGGCATCATGCGGAAAAGACCGGATGAAACGTCCATAAACGGAAATCCCTTCGCGAATCCTGCCCATGCGCAACAGAAGGGAAGCCAGATGCAGCATCGCTTTTTTCACCTGCGGCCCGGCCTTGACCGAATCCTGAAAAAGCCCGGTGTAGGCGGCGATCGCTGAATCCGGCACGGCCATTTTCTCGAAACATCTACCGGATCCGAGAAGGGCTTGCTCATGCATGGAACCGGAGGCGTCAGACCGCATCTTTCTGTAGGCCTCCAATGCCTCCTCTGTCCTGCCGGATGAAAGGAGGAGGGCTGCAAGCCTGGAAAGGGACTGCAGGCGAATGCTCCTGTCCTCCCCTGCCTGCGCCGCCTGCCTGTACCAGCCGATGGCGGGATCCTGTTCCCCTGCATGCTCGGAGAGCCTTCCGAGCCTGAATCGGGCCTTCTGCTGCCAGGCCGGCATGCGGTTGTCCGCCGCACAGGCCAGAAAAGCCTGTTTCGCCTCATCCCAATCCCCCATCAGGGAAGCGGCTTCCGCGAGCCGGTAATGAGCGGGCGAAAGGTCTCCGGAACTGGAGTGGGAGCGGATGTATTCCTGCATCAAGCGCCGAGACTCATCCGGTTTTCCCTGGGATGAAAGAACATCGGCAAGGAGGAGCGTTGCATCCTGTATCAACATCCGGTCCCGCGTCTGGACCAGAAGGGATCGCAGCGATTGAACCGCACGGTCCGGAAAACCGCGCCCGCTGTTGAGCCTCGCGTATGCGAAAAGGCCCCTGGCCTCCCATTCGGACTGGGGATAGAAAACGACCAGGCGGTTGAATGCTGCAATGGCCTCATCCAGCCTGTCCTCTTTCTCGAAACACTCGGCGATGCGGTATTGCGCCTGAGCCGCGAAAGGAGAATCCGGAACCGTGATGAGCAGACCCAGAAAAGCATTGCGCGCCTGATCGAAATTTTGCATCAGAAAATAGGATTCACCGGTGAGAAACCTCGCACGGCCCGCTTCCGGCGAGGTCTCGAAACGCTTCAGGAATTGCTGAAAGTGAAGGACGCACAGGTCATAATGGCCTTCCTGAAACAGCCTTTCACCGTAGTCCAGTTCGACCTTCTCAACCGAATCCTGTGCAGCGCAAGGGGCCATGAGCAGGAAAAACGCAAGAATAGCGGCCGCAAGCAGCGCCGGCCTTGAAAAGTTGGAACTGTGGTGAAACGGATTGAAGATCCCCGCCGCAAGCCGAGGCGAATCTTCGATCTGCAGGAAAAAATGGGTTTGTATTCGCCTGCTGACCCCGCGGCAAGCCGCGGGGAATGCTCTCACTGTCAGATTCAACGGATGCATGCCTCCACAAGATGACGGAATGATGGAAACCCGCGCCGATTGCAGGGGGGCCTTCTCAAGGGGGTTGGTCAATGCAGCCGGGAAAATCCGACGGGGAGCACATGCTCCGGAGCCTGCCCCTGGACAGGCGGGCGCCGCCTTTTATCGCTCTTGACAGGGATCGAATATTGCCCGGCGGCTTTTTACAGAAGCGTTTCAATCAGGGATTCTTGTTTTTTTCCTTCTCCGCTTCGAGCAATTTGCGCAGGCGTTCGAGCTCCTCCTCCACCTTCTGCCGCTCGGAACGGATCCGGTACAGCTCCGCTTCCGCATTGGCCGGATCTTTCTGTTCCTCCAGCATTTTCTCGAGTATCACCCTGCGGTCCCTCGCCGTTCTGCGCAGAAGGGCATCGTCCGATTTGTAGAGGGAAGAAGGCAGAATCGCGATCTTGACTCCCAGAAGCCCGCGCCAGGAAGGGTAATTCGGAAAATCCTGCGTCGGCGGGGCAGGCAGATGATTTTTTCCGCCCGTCACATATTCCGTCAGATCCTCGCCTGAATAAAACCGGATGTCAAAGGCGGCCTCGAATGTCAGATAACGATAGGGCTTGTAATAAACACCGGCGGTCAGATAGGATACAAATTCGCGGCTGTAGGCAGTAACCGGCGGCCGGGTCAAAAAATACCTGCCGTTGAATTCTGCGGAGAAATCGAAGGATCCGGCCGGGAAGAGAATGCCGGCCCCCCCTGTTATTTCAGAGCTCATGCTCTGCGGGGTCGGATCCTCTGCATGACCCGTCAGATTCGTGCCCACATCGTTGTGATTCCAGTATCCGAGGTTCCCGTGAACGGACCAGCCTTCGTCCGGAAATGCGATGTTTCTGAAATACGAAAGCAGCGCCGTGATGCCGAGGGAAATGTGCTCGGATGAATACGGTTCATAGATGATGTTGTGGATGCGGCCTGTCGGAAGCCGGATGCCGAGCATGCCGCCGTACACGAACGGGCTTTCGAATCCGGAATATGAACCGACTTTCAGGGAAAGGAATATATCGTCGATGAAATTGTACGCCTTTTCTCCCCTGTTGGTATCCTGGTAGAAGATGGGCGAAAGCGCAGCCTCGATGTGCGGATTGATCCCGTAATTGAAGGAGGTCATGCCGCGCACGTTCCACAGGGTGTATGCCTTTTGGCCCGGGCCGAAATTGGCGACCTTCCCGAAATACCGGGTATGCCCGAAAAATTCCAGGTACCCCTTGGGAAGGGTTTTTGCGGAATGCAGGTACACGAGCCCGCAGCCGCCTGTTTCCGGTGTGGCGCGAAGGGCCTGCAGCGTAAAAAGAAGCAGGGGGATGACAAACGGTTTTATTTTCCTCATTTTTCTGTTCTCCCTCTGAAAGGGCCCGTCATTTCTGTCTGTTCTGTTTCTCCGCCGCCAGGCAATTGGCGCGGTACAGGGATTCGAACGTCCCGGCGTCCGTCCACCAGCCGTCCAGCATCTCGAAGGTCATCCGGCCTTTCCGGATATAGTCGTTGTTCACATCCGTGATCTCCAGTTCGCCGCGGCCGGAGGGTTTTAGAGTTTTGATGATTTCGAACACCGTACTGTCGTACATATAAATGCCGGTGACCGCCAGATGCGTTTTGGGCTTGGCCGGTTTTTCCTCTATGCCGATGATTTTGCCGTCCCGGACCTCGGCCACGCCGAACCGCTCCGGGTCATCCACTTTCTTGAGCAGGATTTTGGACCCTGAATCCTGTTCCCTGAAGGCGTCCACGGCCTTCCGGATGCTGCCTTCGATGATGTTGTCCCCCAGGATGACGACGATGGGCTGCTGTTCGCAAAAAAATTCGGCCAGCCTCAAGGCATCCGCAATCCCGCCTTCTCCTTCCTGATAGGTATAGTTCAGATGATTCAATCCAAATTGCTTGCCGTTTCCCAGCAGCCTCAAAAAGTCTCCTGCGCTGTTTCCGCCCGTGACGATCAGAATCTCCCGTATGCCGGCGTCCACAAGGGTTTCGATCGGGTAATAGATCATGGGTTTGTTGTAAACGGGCAGGAGATGTTTGTTGGTCACCTTGGTCAATGGAAGAAGCCGGGTTCCCAGTCCGCCCGCAAGCACGATGCCTTTCATGCAGGATCACCTATTTCTTGCTGTATGATTCGCCAAGAACGATAAAATAGTAAATCTGAGCGAAAACGGCGAGCCGCGTGACGAATTCAAAGACCCGCGAGATCCAGTGATAGGTCGAGCCCTTGACGATCACCGTGTCTCCGGGTTTCATGGGCGGGATGAGCCTCTCGTCCCCTGTTTCCACATACATTTTCACGTCCACCTTGTAAATCCGGCTGCCCAGCCTGCTGTCCGTCCGGATGATCCGGACATTGTTCAGCTTGGCGTTTTCAGTGGGTCCGCCTGCGAAAGACAGCAAAGAGATGAGATCCGTGTTGTTGGGAACCAGGTACTGACCCGGTTTCATGACGAATCCCCAGATATTGACCGGGATGAGAAGTTCGTCCTTGGATCCCAGATAATACTGCGCAGCCCTGTCCTGTGTGATATCCGCCCGCTGGGTTTGGGATTGCACCATCCCCGACATTCCCAAAACCAGCAATGCCAGGAGAACCGGTATGCGTATGCTTGCGACTTTCATGGGAACCTCATTGGATTTGGAATTGAGACCATTCGCTTTCCGAACCGATTGAAGCCTCGGGCCTGGAGACATCCACGCGCCACTGATAATCCTTTCCGCGTTCCAGGGAATCCACGGCTGCACGGCCGTCGAAATTGAACTGCACCGAAACCCTGTCCTGGTACTGGGAGCTTGCTTTCGCAATCCAGACCGGGTTCAGGGTTGAGGACTCGAGCAGCCGGATCACATAGGTATGTTCGTTCTGTTCATCCCAACTGAACACGGGCCGCGCATCGGAGATGGCGCCAGAAGGCGCCAGATGAATCACCTTGGGCACCAGCGTGTACTCCAGCGTGTCCGAGGGATCGCTCCTGTAATCCTCATCCGTCAGGGATGTCACGTAATAGTAATTTTTTTCGTAAAAAACCACATCCCCGTCCTGCCAGCTCGTATCCGGAGCCGTCACTTTTGCGATCTGTACAAAGGATTCGACCCTGGCGTGTGACTTGAATACTTCATAGAAAACAACATCCTCTTCCGGGCTGGAAAGCCATTCCAGCCTGATCAAATCCCCTTCCGGTACCGCATCAATGCCGCCCTCAACCCTGCTGGTATCCGGCAATCCAGGCAGCAGATGCACCTTTTCCGGCTTAAATTCCGTCCTTTGGGGCGTTTTTACGCAATAAAAGATAGCAAATGCAAGGCCAAAAATCAAGGTGAAAGAAAGGAGTCTGTGCATGGCATCTCCTCCTAATCCAATAAGATAGCACAACTCACGCGATGAAGATTGTCCAGTTCATGGCTGATAAAGGCATAATCCACGCACAGCAGCCAAACGCGTATTCCGAAACCGGTGCAGATCTTGCCGTCATCCAGGCCCAGGCGGAGGCTGAAACGCCTGAAACCCACATATTCCATGCCCAGATGATCGCGGGTCAGCCATCTGAAATCCCTTTCCCAGACGAGGTTCAACAGATGCCTGCCGCGCTGAAAGGGCTGCGTGTAGGCCAATCCCCATTTGACGTTGACCGGAACGGTTTCCTGCCTCCTGTGCTCCGTGTTCCAGGTCATGCTGGTGCGCGTGACATCCTGCAGATGAAGCCCCATGCTGAGAATGCCGAACCGGTCGTTGAGAAAAAAGTCCTCCAGGTGCAGCCGGAACTGTGCGCCCAGATCCAGACCCAGACCCGTGGCTGTGTAGCCTCCCACGGACTGGCGCATCCATTTCAGATTGACGCCGAAGGGCATTTCAAAACGGACGCGGTGGAATTGCCACCCCAGGTCCAGCTTCCACTGGTTCATTTTTGAAAAACTTAAGAAAAAGGCATCCTCCACATCGGACAGGTATCCGTCCGGTTCGCCGGACGGCCGGAGGTTCCGGTCGCGGAGCCTGTCGTAGTAGGAATTCCCCTGAAGTTCGGGATAGACCGGGATGTCGTCGACCGCAAGCCTGATCCAGTTGATTGAGACGGCTGCCCGGCCCGGGAGGGGCTGTGCAAGACCCAGATAATGGTAATTGCCCAGCGGATTCCGGAGGGTACCGAACTGGGGTCCGTACATGGCCGAGATTTGCGTCGCAGCAACCGTGGACAGTCCGGCCGGATTCCAGTAAAAGGAAATCCCGTCGCCGCCGAGGCTGCCGAATGCGCCGCCCATGCCCAACGCCCTTGCTCCCACGCCGATTTCCAGAAAGGAATTCGCGTACCGGCCTGCTCGAAGCGTTCCGGCCAGCATCAAGAAAAGCAGGGTTGCCAAAAAAGTGCGGCACCCGCGCAATGCATTGAATCTCCCAGCCGAAAGCGGCTTAGGATCTTCGATCTGCAGGGAAGAAGACATTTGGATTCGCCCGCTACCGCTCGCTGTCAGATTCATGATCAAAAGAGTTCCCTCAGCGTATTTTGGCGATCTTACCGTATTCGGAGAGTTTGTTTTCGAATCCATCCGCCTCGAGCCGGAAAAAATAAACGCCGTTTGCAACCTCCTCCCCCCATTCATCCGTCCCGTCCCATAGGATTTCATGATAATCCGCTGCGCTCATGCCGCTGTCCTCGAATGTCCTGATCAGTCTTCCGGATACGGTATAGATTTTCAGCCTCGTCCTCCTGGCATTATCCGTCAGCACATAGGCAAAGACCGTCTCCCGCCTGAAAGGATTGGGATGATTTCCCAGGAACCTGAGCTCGAAGCGCTCGGACACCGTGAAATGAAAGATCTCCGTCCGGGCCGTATTTCCGTTGATGTCTGAAGCCTCCACCCAGATCTCATGGCTGCCGGAAGCGAGATCCGGCCTGAACGATAGGAGCATACGCCTGGGATCAGGCACTGAATCAGCGGCTCCGAGAGACTGCCAGTCCAGTCGGGATCCGTCCAGATCGATCCACAGACGGTCCAAATTTTTATCCACGCCTTCATTATCCTGAATCAGAACGGTGATCAGGGCCTTCCCGGACAGATAGCTCCCGTCCGAAAGGAGCTGATGGTCCGCCTGAAGATCAATGCGGGGCATTTCGGCGTCATCCACAGCCATGAGCGCGAACAATCCAGTGCTGCGCACGGATACAGTGAAGGAAGTATCCGAAGCGGAATACGCAAGGGCCGTCCATTGATCATTCGCAGCATCCCATCTGTAGGGTTTGACACCTGCCGCCGTATCCTGAGGGCCTTTGTAAAAGACGATTTGCATGTCCTGGGACAGAACGGCAGGCTGGGAACTGTTCAGGAAGGAGACGTTCCAGCGTATGCGGACGGCCGGGAGGCTGTCAGAGCCTGTCCCCTCCAGTATCTGATAGTCCGGCGTGACTTCAAGAACCGTGGCCGTTTGAACCGCGCCCGGCGGGATAAGGCAAAGGATACGGTCCGGCAATCCCACCCAGGACCCTGCGTCCTGCTGTGACGTCCCGTTTTCCGGTGTGACGTTGAAATGATCCGCTGTGATATTCCGGATGAGGCTGTTGTTGGTATAAACCGTTTCTTTGACGGGATTGCCGGGATTGATGGTCACGGTCACGGGATAAACGCCTGGGGGAGCCTGGAAGCCCAGCGCTTTCTGCGCAGACTCCTTGGCTCCGAAAACAACCGTATCCC
Organism: bacterium; assembly: GCA_016931355.1. Taxonomy (GTDB): domain Bacteria; phylum Zhuqueibacterota; class QNDG01; order QNDG01; family JABMRT01; genus JAFGEX01. The sequence continues at coordinate 6,309 of JAFGEX010000274.1, read as the reverse complement.
TGGCAAAAAAGGCCAGCTGGCCGCATGAGGCTTCAAGGATCACGGGTTCCCCGGTCGGGCCGCCGAGGTTGGCGATTTTCACGACCAGGGACGTGAATTCCGAACCGGAGAGCTTCACGGACTCCACCCGGAAATCCGGAAGGTTTCCGACTGCGAACGAAATCGTATCGCTGCGGGAAAAGATACCACCGGCATTCCTGCACTGAAACGCGAAACGGACGTTCATGCCGGGAGTCAGGCCGGTGACGCCCCCGGTCGTCCGGTACAGGCCGGTTTCTGCCGAATATTCCGCATGCACCGTATCCGGAAGCAGGATTTCCCCGGCGCTTTTGATGAAATGAAGCGCCAGGTTCCGGATACCGGATTCATCCTCAGCCCTGCAGGAAAAATACAGCGTATCCGTGAACAAGGGGTACCGGGGATGGATCTGTATGGAATCGAAAAAGGCGCCCTGCCGGATGAAGGGGACAAAACCGTTCGCCTGATCCCCGGACAGTTCGTCCCAGAGATAGATGCGCACTCCCGCTTTTCTTCCTGTGAGGGATGCAGGAAGGGGTATTTGCGCCTCGTAATCCGGGGAGGCGAAATCCGTGTTCGTTTCGGAAAGCGTTCGCCCGTCCGCCTGCACGATCTGAAAGGAAGCCCGGTACCGGCCCTCCAATCCCTCTCCGTGCACATGAACCGCATCCCCGTAAACGGATTTCGAATCCAGGGATGACGCGGGCTGAACGGACGGGAACGTGAGATGAACGGCAGGATCCCCTAAAAGCGTATACTGGTATGCGTTGGAAACAGCGATGCTGAAATTGGGATTGGCTGCAAGAAAACGCGCCTTGGCCTTCTCGAAAATTTCGCCGATGGATAGACCGGGATATTGATCAAGAACGCCGAGGATTTCCTGTATGAAGAGATGATCCGTATCCACCCAGCCGACGCCTGTCGCTCCGAAAAACGCAATGGCGCCGTTCTCTTCCTGGGTCAACAGAGCTTCGCCCAGACAGGTGCGGTTGCTTGAAAAATCGGATGTGAAACAGGTCAGGCTGGTGATCAGCGGCAGACGCCCGCGGTTTTGGATCAACTGGATGTCGTCCAGGTCCAGAAGACCGGCATCCGCCCATATGGCTCCGCCGCCGTGGCCCCTGAAATTGATCAGGCCCACGCCTTCCTCCAGATGACGCAGAAGATCCGCTGTGCCTCCGACATCGGGGTCCATGGGTTTGCCTGTGAGGTAAAGCCGCCTGGGTTCCAATGCACTGGATATGGAATTGCCGATCAGATACTCCGTCTGGCGGTAAAAGGTCCCTCCCCGGCCGTCCGACCCGATCATGAGGTAGCGGTTCTTCCATGGACCAGGCGGAGATGATTCGTATGACACGATCTTTTCCACGACTGCGGCAAGCTGCTGCCTGTCCTGGACGGGGAGCCTCCCGATGGCCAGTTCAGGCACATCATCCTCCCCGTCGAGCAGCGTGTACCAGTGATCGGAAGGCGCCGCCCCGTATTTGAAAGTCTGGTAATGGACGACCGGGATCAGGTTGTTGGGATGATCGGTGTCCTTGTGATTGTAATACCCGTCTCCGACGAGCAGTACGAAGCGGGGTTTCCTGTCCCAGTGGAAATAGGCATGTTTCAGAAAATCCCGGATGGCGGAAGGATGGGGTATGCCGTCATGGAAGGCATTGTACAGGCTGTCCAGGGTGACGGTCATGACCGTCAATCCGGAAGCCTCCCGGAGTTGTACCAGGGGGGATAAAATCTCTCCGGCCAGGGAATCGGCCGGCACAATCAGAATGTAATCAACTCCGGATTGGGAGGAGGCCAGAGGATTGGGACCCGTCACGCGCAGGGAATCCGGAAGCCTTTTCCGTTCCGGTGTGAGCGCGAGATACAGAGCCTGTTCATCCTCGATCTCCTCCTCAAAAACGGCGGTATAAGAGACGGCTCCGGTCGTATCGATGACTTCCTTGACCGTTGCGCCCGAAATCCGCGAGGCCCCCAGGCGCAGAAGCTCGATATCCGGATTCGTGAATCCCTGCAATTCAAAACGCGCCCGCCTGCCCGCGCTGTATCTGGGCGGATGAAAGAGCATGTAATTATCGGAGGTGCGGTACAGACGCGGGTATGTGACTTCAAACCAGTCCAGGTAAAGCCTGGACAATTCCCGGTTGCCGGCCCGGTTGATGAGGGTCAGGTCATTCCGCCCTTCCCGAAGATATCCCGCGCTGAATCCGCTGCTGGTGATGTCCAGAGGCTCGTACTGCGACCATTGACCGGACGCCACCCAGCGGTCGTTCAGATAAATGTCCACCGGATGAACATCGTAATCCGAAGATTCCCCGCGCAGCTTCACGCGCACAAAGGCCTGCGGCACTGCAAAAAGATCGGGTTCAACCGCCTGAAAGGACAGGTCGCTTTTTTCACCGCCCGGGATGCCGCCTGTGGAAAGCCAGTGATCCGTTTCATCCAGGCCTTCGGCAAAGGGCAGGCGTTGGAAAAAACCGGGGCCCTCTTCATGCTGTGTAAAAGGGAAGGAAAGGGAAATGGCGGTTTCAGCGGACCTGGAGGCAGGCGTCCCGATTTTCACACCGTACCGGAGCCCCGGCCTTTCGCCCAGTTCCAACCAGTAGATGTTGTGCCGGCTGTAGGGATCCACACGCTTTTCCCCCTGCCTGTTCAGGTCCCACAGAGGCTCGGCCCAAAACTCAATATGATCCGGGAAATCCAGTCGGCCGTCCTGGCCGCCTTCGATGTAAATCGGTATTTCCCGGCCCCGGCAGGTCATGCGCAGCAACCTGGGATCTGCGCCGTCCAGATCCCAGCCGGCCTCCCGGATCATGGGGACAGGCAGGATATAGAGCCCCTCTTTTTCGATCCAAACCTTGAGCTTCGGCGAGGATCCGGCGGATCCTGAAACACCCGCGCCCATGCCCGTTTTCTTCAAAGGAACGGACCGGGATGAAACGAGCGCATCGAGAATGGCCGCGCGCATTTCCCTGTCCGCAATGCGGAGGTTCCTGCCGGACAGACGCACGTCCACGGACCGGAGCATCCTGGGATTGCCGGCATTGCCTGAAACCGGATGGACCGTCAGTCGGAACACATGCCTTCCGCCGGTCATCCCCATTGGAACGACATGCACGATAGGAGGAGAGCCGGGCTGCCGGTTGGGCCTCAGCTGTTTCTCGAAGGGCAAACCGAGGGCCACATCCTCGACGAACGCGAGAGACGCCGCAGCCGACCCTGCTCCGGATTCGCTGCGAATGACGGATGCTTCGAGTCCGGATTCATCCGAAAGCAGAAAAAGCGTTTCAGCCCGGCCGAGGCTCACGACGCCGCCGGAATCGGTTTCCGCCGGATCATCGCTCCAGAACCGGAAGGACAACACCGCCGTATCGGCTGCAGCGGAAAGCACGGTAACCCTTTCTGCCGCAGCGGCCCGGCCTGTGCACAGGACGAGGCAGGCGGCCAGGCAGAAGGCGCGGAAAGGATTATGAATGCGCGTAGCCTGCATGGACCTCTTTCGGCTTGTAACCCATGGCTTTGCTGAGCCTTTCAAAAAGGGTGTTGAAACGGAGTCCGCCGGTGAGTTCTCCGTTCTCGGCTATTGAAATGTTGCCCGTTTCCTCCGAAACCACGATGACCAGCGCATCGGATTCCTCGGTCATACCGACCGCAGCCCTGTGCCGTGTGCCGAATTCCCGCTCAAGCTGAGGATTCCGGCTCAAAGGCAAAATACATTTGGCCGCTTCCAGGATTTCATTCTGAATCACAACAGCCCCGTCGTGAAGCGGGGAACGAGGATTGAATATGGATACGATCAGGGAGGAGGTCACCATGGCCTGAACCGGCACCCCTGTCTCCACAGTCATCTTCAGCCCCATGTCGCGCACCAGCACGATCAGGCCGCCATAACCCCTTCTGGCCAGTTCCTCGGCCGCGCGGGCGATTTCCTCTATGACAAAACTGGTCTGTCCCTTTAAAAACACACGGATGATGCGGCTCTGTCCCATGAGGATCAGCAGTCTGCGCAATTCGGGCTGGAACAGGATCATGAACGCCACAAGCCAGACCGTGGACAGGTTCTTGGAAATCCATTTCATGCCCTGCATGTTCAGGGCCTGCGATATCAGGGACACGACGAATATGATCAGCAGGCCGTAAAACATCTGAACGGCCCTGGTCCGGCGCATGATGAGGTACCCTTTGTAAATGACAAAGGCCACGAGCAGAATGTCCAGGACGTCGATGATGCCGACGCTTAAAAATCCGATCCGGAAAAGCCTGAAATTGAGCTCCATACCTGATTGTCCCCTGTCAAATGCTTCGGCCGATCCTGTCCGCAACCGTGGCGACCTGAGCCATTTCCTTCACGTCATGAACCCGGACGATGTGACAGCCCCTGAAAATCGCAGCTGCCACTGCGGCCGCAGTGCCGAAAGCCCGGTCCGATTCCGGGAGGCCGAGCAGCCTGCCGATGAAGGATTTTCTGGACACGCCGATGACCAGCGGGAGCCCGAATCTCACAAATGCGTCCAGATTGCGGATCAGGCGGAAATTGTCTTCCATGCTTTTCCCGAAACCGATTCCGGGGTCCAGCAGGATGCGTCTCCTTTCCACGCCAACTGCAACGGCCCGTGCGATCGCATCGTTGAAAAAAAGACCTATCTCATCGATCAGATTGCCGTATGCCGTGCAATCCTGCATGGTCTTCGGCATGCCCCGCATGTGCATCAGCACGACCGGCACCCCCGAGGTTGCCGCTACTTCCGCCATGCGGCGGTCATGTCGCATGCCGCTGACATCGTTGATCATGGAGGCGCCGGCTGCAAGCGCAGCCTCCGCCACCGCGGCCTTCATGGTGTCAATGGAGATCGGGACCGCGACACGGGCGGCCAGTCTTTCGATGACGGGGACCACCCGCCTGATCTCCTCCTGTTCCGGAACCGGATCCGAACCGGGGCGTGTGGATTCCCCGCCGACATCGAGGATGTCCGCGCCCTGTTCCTGCATGGCGATGCCCCGATCAACGGCACAGTCCGCATCCAGGTAAAGGCCCCCGTCCGAAAAGGAATCCGGCGTCACGTTGAGAACGCCCATCAGATGCGTTTTCCGCGAGAGATGCAGCACGCGTCCCCCGCATTCCAGATCAAAGGATGCCGGAAGCTGCTGCGTTAAAATATCCATCGGACGAGGGAATGTAGGCGAATGGCCGGTTGAATTTTGAATGGACGTTCCCCCTTTGGCGCTGCGTCCACGGCAAGGCTCAGGACGGCGCATGGCCGTCCGGTTTGGCTTTCGCTGAGCGTGCTCCTTTCCGGGGAGGTTTTTCCGGTTTGCATTTATCCCTGGAATTCTTTGGAGCCAGCGTCTTCCCCTGTATGATGCAGTCGATCTCCTCGCCGTCCAGAATTTCCCTTTCCAGAAGAGCGCCGGCCAGGCGCTCCAGGGTCTGAAGGTTGTCCCGTATGATTTTTTCAGCCCGTTCATAAGCCGACTGCACGAGGCGTTTCACTTCCTGATCGATCAGGATGGCCGTGCTTTCGCTGTAATCCCTGTGCTGGGCGATCTCCCGCCCGAGAAAAATTTCCTCTGATTTTTTTCCGAATGTCACGGGACCGAGCTTGTCGCTCATGCCCCACTCGCAAACCATTTTCCTTGCAAGTTCCGTGGCCCGTTCGATGTCGTTTCCCGCTCCTGTGCTCAGCTGTTTCAGCTTGAGCCATTCTGCGGCCCGGCCGCCCATCAGATGCGTCATCAGAATCTGGCAGTATTCGCGGCTGTAATTGTGTTTTTCGTCAAGCGGCAGGAAAGAGGTGATGCCGAGTGCACGCCCCCTCGGGATGATGGTGACCTTGTGCACCGGGTCGGACCCTGGGATCATTTTGGACACGAGCACATGCCCGGATTCGTGATAGGCGGTGTTTTTCTTCTCCTCCTCCGTGATGATGAGGCTCTTGCGCTCGACGCCCATCATGACCTTGTCCTTGGCCTCCTCCAGGTCCGTCATCTCCACCTGGCTCTTGTTCCTGCGGGCCGCCAGCAATGCCGCTTCATTGACCATGTTGGAAAGATCGGCTCCGGAAAATCCAGGCGTGCCCTTGGCCAGAATCAGGAGGTCCACGTCCTTCCCCAGCGGGATTTTCCGCGTATGCACCTTGAGAATACCCTCGCGTCCCCGCACATCCGGCCTGTCCACAACGACCTGCCGGTCGAAGCGGCCGGGCCGCAGAAGCGCCTGGTCCAGGACATCAGGCCTGTTGGTGGCGGCCAGCAGGATGACGCCTTCGTTGGTTTCGAATCCGTCCATTT
>JAFGEX010000028.1 GCA_016931355.1 bacterium | reverse complement strand
CTGTATCCCTCGTGGGCCACCTCGACGCCGGCGCCGTTGAGGATGACCCCCACAATTCTGGCCTGCACGTTCTCGAAAAGCTCCAGCCGCTTCCGCACCTCCTCGCCGTTGGTCTGCCCGGCCCGGAGAATAATAGCCACGCCGTCCACCAGCGTCCCGAGCACCACTGCGTCCGTTGCCGCATTCAACGGGGGCGTGTCGAAAATGACGAAATCAAACCGCTTGGTGATGCCCTCGATGAACTTGCGCATGCGCATGGATCCCAGAATCTCCGACGGATTGGGGATCATGGATCCGCAGGTGATGAGGGAGAGATTCGGGATGTACGTTTCCCGGAGGATGTCGTTGAGGGAGAGAACACCCGTCAGGTAATTGGTCAGTCCCGGCTTCTTGGGAACGTTGAAGGTGTTCTGAAGAACCCCCCTCCGCAGATCCGCATCGATGAGCAGGGTTTTCGATTTCTGCTGGGCCAGGGTGATGGCGAGATTCGCGGAGGTGAACGATTTCCCTTCACTCGGCGCCATGCTGCCGATGACCAGGGATTTTAGGGTGCCGATGCTTTTCGAAAAAAGCAGATTGGTCCGCAATTCCCGGTACGCCTCGCCGACCGGAGTCGGCGAATAATCGTGGGTCACAATCTGGGAGCTGATGCTTTTCGCCTTTTCGGAGTCCTGGAACTCGTATGTGTCGAACTTGACTTTCGGGATGCTTCCCAAAATGGGGAGCTTCAGAAACCGTTTGACGTCTTCCCGTGTCCGGATGCTTTTATCGGAGATTTCCCAGGCCAGGGCGACGCACAATCCCAGAAAAAGACCCATCAACATGCCCAGCAGCGCCCTGGTGCGCTTGTCTCCGGTCACCGGGCTTTGGGGAGGGAGTGCCGGATCGATGATATGGACATTTTCCGCCGCGACCTCCTCGGAAAGCTGGGCCTCTTTGTAGTTTTTCAGCAGGGTGAGGGCCAATTGTTCATTCGCCTGACGCTGGCGGCTGAGCTGCTTGAGGCGCAGTTCTTCCTGCGGGATCGCATTCAGCGTGGATTGCAATCCGGCACGCTGTCCGGTGAGGCCGGCGATCTGCCCCTCCAGGGCCGTTATTTTCCGCTCAGCCAGCTCAATGATCTTGAACTCGAGATTGTTGAGCCGGTCGCTGAGTTCCACCATCTCCTCGTTGAGCTCAGGGACGCCGCGCCTGAGCAAATCGCTTCTTTGCGAATTGATGTCCCTGAACTCCTGCCGCACGATACCCATCTCCGCATCGCCGGCGAACACAGCCAATTCGGAGATCTGGGGATAGATATAACGGGCCGAGACGGACAATTCGAAGTTGGGGCTCTGCGGATTCAGCTTGTCGAGAAGTGACTGGAGCTCTTCCTTGTTCCGGTTCAGGCGGTTGATTTCATTATCGACCTGGGTCAGGCGGGTGGCCGTTTCCTGGGTTTCCTCATCGAGGCCCTTGATGTGTGTGTCCCGGAAACTTTTAATCTGGTCGTCGGACTGGTTCAAATCGCTTTGAACCAGTCTCAGCTGTTCCTCCAGATAGGTGCTTTTCAGCTTATTCGCATCCCGCCGCATGCGCAGAATTTCATCGACAAAGATTCCGGCCAGCATGTTGACGGTCTCGCTGGCCAGCTTCGGGTCCCGGTCCCGGACGACGATCTTCATCTGACTTCCGGTTTCATCGAACCGGACATCCTCCCTGGCGATGAGGGATTTTGCCGTATGCAAAAAATCATTCACCCGGAAGCTGACCCGCGAGCGTCTCCCGGTAATTTCCGGATTGAGTATGAAACTGAAACCGTTCAGCCGGAATGTGTCGGCCACCAGTTTTTCAGTCTCAACACTGTCCTTCAGAATCCCTTCCCGGTAAATCGCCGTTCTGCCAAACGGATAGAATCTCAATTCATATTGGCCGGGGACCTGATCCTTGTCTGTCCTGACCATTTTGAACACATCGCCCCTTTTCAGGGAATCCTGAGCTTCAACCGCCCCCAGATGAACAGTAAGCCCCATGTCCGCAGTGACCTTCTCCGCGAAAGTCCTGCTGAGCAGAATTTTCCTTCGTATTTCGACGACGTTCTTGGGGGTGTTGCCGGTCAGATTATCAAATGCAACCCAGACTTCAGCCAGGTACTCCGGCGGCTGTCTCTTCAGATAGATCAGCCACGGGATCGAAACGCCGCATGCCAGGAACAGGACAAGCCACCATCGTTTGAGAATGCCTCGCAGGTATTTCTTGAAATGAATGCTTTCGCCCTCGAAAGAAGGTTCCTGAAAAAAATCTTCCATGTATGCTCCTTGATGCATATGACAACGCAAGGCCTCCTAGTATCGTCCGCCCGTCAGCCTCAGATAGAGCAGCGCCAGAGAAGTCAGCAGGTTCACAAAAGCCATGAATATGTTGAGGTTCCAGAAACCTCTGGCCGGCGCGACGATTTGGTCCCCGGATTCCACTCCGATGTCCTCGAGGGAATAACCCTTTTCAAAACTCTCAAGCAGATTGGGGATGACCTTCTTCCCGCCCCTTTCAATCGCCATTCTTTTCAGGTCACAATCCCCCCTGGGGCCGCCGGACAACGCGATGGCCTCCCACAGAGAATTGGACGGCGGAACGCGGTAGGAGCCCGGACGGATGAAGGCGCCCTGCAGGGTGATCCGGATGAGCGGCTGCACGGCCACGAGCGGATTCCTCAGATAGGCCTTCAATTTGTCCTCGAGAAGTTTTTTAAGCTCGAAAACCGTCAAACCCTTGACCTTGATCTCTCCGAGGATGGGCATGATCACATTTCCCTGAGGGTCGATCGGATAATCATTGCTCAAATTCAGCGTACTTCTCTCTTCATATAAATCCCAGACTTGTATGCGTACCGCATCCCCTGGCTGAAAAATGGTCAATGTTCCGGCTGATTTACTCCACCTGGAATCACCGCGATCCTGAGCAAAACCGGCAGGGGGGGCGAGCATGCCCGGCGCTATCCATGCAAATCCCATAATAACAAGAAGACAAGATGCCTTTTTTAACCTGTTCATACGCAGGATCCTTTTACACAAAAGACACAGAATAGACCATTTAAACCACGCAAATGTCATACCAGCCAGGGATTTCGACATCCCGAAGATCATAAAAAAACATCCGGCTTTCCGACAGGCCGGATGCTCAACAAATCCAATCAATTCCCATGGGATGAATGGACGCTCTCAGGCTGAGTACTTCCGGGGAATCTTTGATCTGCAGGTGAAAGAACATTACGATTCGCCCGCGCACACCGGGTCAGGTTCCGGGCCTGCTTGATTGTCTTGACAGAGGATAAAAATGCGCCCTCTGGCAGACTCAGCGTGACCGGTAATACCTGTATCTCTTCTCCTTTGTTTCGAGATTCATCTGTTTTAAAAGCCTGAACATCTTCAGCCATCCGATTTTGATATTGCCGAAAGGCGGCGTATTGAGCGCCTTGCATATTTTCCTCACTCCCAGGAGCGGATTATCGATCACAATGAGTTTTATCTTTTCCGGCAGCGGATAGTCCTTCACCGCAAGCTTGCTCACCGAAACGTGGATATTCGGGCTTTCCGGAGCCTGGGTCTGGGCCCTGGCCTTCGAGCTCGGGGCAGATTCCGGAGATGCATTGAGAATCAACCGCTTGGCTTCCGGGCTGTACCGGGTGATGTCGATCCCCCTGATGATGTCGAATTCGTTGATGGCTTCTTCGACGGATTCATAACAATTCAGGATCCGGTTGAATTCCAGCATCTCGAAAACTTCGTACACTTCCGGGGGCATGTGAACCAGCTTGATGTCACCGCCCTGGTCGCGGATGTTCTTGATCTCGCCCATGAACACGCCCCAACCGGCGCTGCTGATATAGGAAACCCCGTCCAGGTTCGTGATGATATGCACCTTTTTCTGCCTGATCAGATCCTGGAATTGCCTGGCCAGCTCCTGACAGGTCGTCGTATCCACATACCCGGAAATGGACAGAAGCGTGATGTCAAACCGGTTGCCCACTGGATGGACGGTGACGCGAATACCTTGCATGACAACCCCGAATCAATGCGATCCGTAGAAATCCTTCACTCTATTTTTTTTCGCCGTGCATTTTGAGTACAGCTGTACGTATTTTTTGGCCGGAGATTCCCAGGAAAAATCGACAGCCATGGCGTTTCTCATGATTTTTTGCCATACGGCCTTCTGCTGGAACAGGGCAATGGCGGCCCGCACGGATGCGATCAAGTCCCGCGCCTCGGCTTTCTGGAAGACAAAACCGTTCCCTCTGCCGCTCTTCGGGTTGAACGGTGAAACGGTATCGGCCAGACCGCCCGTTTTCCGCACCACGGGGATCGTCCCGTACCGCATGGCTTGCATCTGCGTCAGGCCGCACGGCTCTTCCAAAGAAGGCATCAGGAGGATGTCGGACCCTGCCAGAACCAGGTGGGCCAGGGACTCCTCATGCTTGAGATTGAGCCCGATCCGTTTCTTGTGTTTTCGCTTCGCGGACAGAAAAAATTTATGATAACGATCCTCCCCTGCGCCCAAAATCACCCATTGACAGTCCTGCCGGAGCAGGGCATCCGCGGCATCGCACACCAACTGAAGCCCCTTCTGATCCGTCAGGGGGGAGACCAGGGCCAGAAGCGGTGTCTCCGGATTGAACGGCAGTCCCTGGTTCAATGACAAAGCTTTTTTAAGCTCTGATTTTTTATCCAGGTCCTGTGGCCCATATGAGAGCGGCAGAAAAGGATCCCCGGCCGGATTCCACTGGGTCAAATCGATTCCGTTCGTGATCCCTGAAAAATCCTGCTTTCTGGAATGCAACAGATGATGCAGGCCGTGGTCCAGGCCGGACAAGCCCAGAACCTCGCGCGCATAGGTCTCGCTGACCGTATTGATGGCATCCGAACAGGCCAATCCCGCGGCGAGAAAGCTGAAACGGTTTTCCCGTTCCATTTCCCTGATCTGCGGGGAGAAATCCCCTTCGATGTTGAGGTCCTCCACACACTGAAAAGGGAAATGACCCTGCGAGGCGAAATGGTGTACGGTCAGAAGCGTATTGGTTTTTGAAAAAAACGGATCGTTACGGTATGCCGTCTTGAGAAACAGCGGGATCAGGGCGGATTGCCAGTTGTGGCAGTGAATGACATCCGGCTGCCATTGCAGCTTGATCAGCGTTTCGAGCACGGCTCTGTTGAAGAGGATGAAACGTCGCGCATTGTCCTTGTACTCCCTGCGCGTCTTCAGGTCCGAATAGAGTCCCTCCCTGAAAAAAAAGGGCCTGTAATCGATAAAATAGGCCTGCACCTTGGATCCCGGGAGAAAAGCGGATTTGACATGAACCGGAACGGTTTCCTTCCCGAGCGGAACAGGGATGTTCTGGAGCCGGATGACATCCCGGAGCACGTATTTTCTCTCGTTCGTCGAACGGTACTGCGGCGTGATGACCCGTACATCCTGTCCGGTTTCTTTCAGCATCTTCGGCAGCGAGCTCGCCACGTCGGCGAGTTCGCCTGCCTTCGCAAAAGGCGCCACTTCAGAGGAGACGAATAAAATTTTCATCTTGCCCTTCATAACGGTTTAAGCCTCTGACCGGCGGCCGGGCCGTACCCATGGGATGTTTTTCCGTTGCCGGTGGGATTATACCGGAGGAGATGCATCCCCCCGCTGAGACCGCCCGGCAATCCGCGCCGGTTTCGACGGCCATCCATTCGACGCGGATATATCATCTGCAGGGGAACGACAACAGAAAGGCGCCCGTCCGCATCCGGCAGGATTACGGGCGCGAACGCCCGGCCTTCCGGCAGGGTGGAGATACGCCTGCTGCCGGATGGGTTTGCCGAGAACAGGATCATGGAGCCGGTTACTGCCCGATCTGAGAGAGCGATTTCCTGGCCAGACTGACATATTCGCTGGTCGGATAATTATCGATGAGCTTCTGAAGCTCTTCCCTGGCTTTCTCCACATTATTCAGCTTCAGATAGCTCAAGCCGATCTTCAATTGGGCATCGGCCCGCTTGTTGGACTTCGGAAAGGAAAACACCTTTTCGAATGCAGCAATGGCATTCTGGTAATCGCCCAGCCCATAATGCGATTCCGCCAGCCAGTACTGGCAATTGTCGGAAAGGCTGTGCCGGATATCCTCGGTGAGCAGGGCTTCGAATTTCTGCAGGGCTTCGCGGTACCGTTTCGCGTTGTAAGCCTGCCGCGCATCGATATAGCGGTCCTGATAGGCGTTTCCGGTGACGCGCCGGAGGGCGTCGCCGGACTGGATGGTTTCCGACTCCCTGTAGGCCATGCCGCCCCCGCTCTCCTCAGAGGCCCCCCCGCCGCTGAAGGACATTGCGCCGGATTGTTCGACGGAAGAACCCGCTTCCTCGAAATTCTGCGGGGCGCTTTCCATGTCCAGGGCCTCATCATCCACCCCGAGCAGTTTCAGTACCGCATCCTCGTCGATATTCTCATCCCCGTTTTCGCCCAATCCCAGAAGCTGGTCGATATCAGCCGAATCTTCCTCGCTTGTGATGACGGGCCTACCGGACGTTCCGCAACCCGAAACCAGAAGAAGCCCGGCGCACAGAATCACCGCCGTCAACAAGAACCTGAATCGCCTGAACATGCCCCCCTCCTTTTCGTTTTTTGCCTGACAGGGCATTTATCTATATAATTTATTTAAAATAAAAGATAAAAGCAAGATTTTTTATCTTAAAGCTTCCTCCCCTTCAGCCGGAACAACAGGATGCACCCGCAAACAACCATCAGAAACGAGATGGCCTGGTTGATGGTGAACTGTGTTCCGAAAAGCGGGAATTGAACCGATTCCTCGTAATAACGGAAAAAATCCACGATAATGCGGAACAGGCCGTACAGGATGAAAAACACGGACATGATGAATCCGTCCGGGCGCCGCTTCCGGTCCAGACGGAGGACGATCAGCATGAGGATGAATCCGAACAGGGATGAGTAAAGCTGGGTGGGGTGGATATGCGCCTCGGGCAGAGCCGCCCCGGCCGGACTGTTGAGTGGAAATACGACCGCCCAGGGCTGGCTGCACGCCTTGCCGAAACAGCATCCGTTCAAAAAACATCCGATGCGCGTCAAGCCTTCCCCGAAAGCGAAAGAGGGCGCCAAAGTTTCAGCCACCCGGACGAAGTTGAGCTTGCGGATCCTGCAGAACAGGATCATGGACAGAAGCACGAGCACCACGCCGCCCAGCATGGTCAAACCGCCGATCCCGAAAGTCCCGTCGCTCTGCACCGGATTGATCACGTCGAGCCATCTCCCCCTGAATTCGTCCAAATGGGTGACCACGTACAAAAACCGCGATCCCAGAATGGCGGATATCACGGTCACGAAAGCCAGATCCAGAATGTGTTCCCTGGCGATGCCGCGCCTGGGCGCACGCGCGGCGGACCAGTAAATCCCGATGACGAAAGACAAGGCGAGCAGAAGACCATAGGCATGAATTTCAAAAATGCCGATTCGAAACAGGGTTGGATACATGAATGAACCTCCAGAAGGTGCCGGTGTTGTACCGATTAATGGCGGAAATGGCGGAAGCCGGCAAAAGACATGGCCATGCCGAGTTCGTCGCAGGCCCGGATGGAATCCTCGTCATGTTTGGATCCGCCGGGCTGGATGATGTATCGTATCCCGTATTCCGCCGCAGCGCGGACGGTGTCGTCAAACGGGAAGAAGGCATCCGATGCAAGCACCATTTCCGAAAAAACTTTCCTGCGATATTCCTCAAAGGGCATGTCCGGCTTCAGGGCATCATACTCCATTTGAAGATTCTCGGCAGCCTTGGACACGGCCAGCTTTCGCAGGGAATCCACGCGGTTCGGCTGGCCGGCTCCCATGCCGAGCACCTGGAAAAAACCGGGCCTGTATTCCCTGGCCAGCACAATGGCGTTCGACTTGGTGTGCTTGCAGGCCTGATAGGCGAATTCCGCAAGCGCTTTCTTCCGTTCGTCGAATGCCAGGCGGGTGACGACCTGGAACCGGTCCCACAAGGCCAGATCGCGGTCCATCTCCAGAATACCGCCCACCACTTTCCGGTAGGTTTTCCGTTCCTGAACCTCCCGTCCTGTCCATTCGGCCTTCAACAGCCTGAGGGCCTTTGTTCGTGAAAGCAATGATAAAGCCTCCGGTTTATAATCGGGGGCGATGATAACCTCCACAAACTTGCCGGGCACTTCCCGGGGAACGAGTCTGCCCTTTTCCACCACATAGCCGATGTGCCGGACATCCTCCCCTTTGAGAAAGCGGGCGAAAGACAGATCCACTTCGGCATTGCAGGCGATCACGGAGCCGAAACTGGAAACGGGATCCCCCGCCCAGGCGCGCTCCAGCGCTTCCCCCGGCGTTTCTCCGGTCGCGTAACCACAGGGATTGGTGTGTTTGATGACCGCCACGCCGATACGGCCCTTCAATTCCTTCACCGCCTCGAGCGCCGCATCCGCATCGATGGTATTGTTGAAAGACATGTCCTTCCCGCTCAGGATGCGGGCGCCTGCTGCCGAAGGCTCCCCGCAGCGGTCATCCAGATACAGCATGGCTTCCTGATGGCTGTTCTCGCCGTAACGAAGTTCCCGGCACCGGTCGAAGGTGAGCCGGAGGGGCTGTTCGCCCAGCAGCTCCCGGGACAGGTAGCGGTCGATCGCCCCGTCATACGAGGAGGTGCGCCTGAAGACCTTCACCGCCAGCCTCCGGCGGGTTTCAAGGGAGGTGCAGCCCGCCGCCCGAATTTCGCCGAGCACGCCTTCGTAATCCGCAGGATCCGTGACAACCGTCACATGCCTGAAATTCTTGGCCGCGCTCCTCAGCATGGCAGGGCCGCCGATGTCTATGTTTTCAATGGCATCCGCCAGGCTGACCCCGGATTTTGAAACGGTTTGCTCGAAAGGATACAGATTGACGACGACCACATCAATCCATTGTATCCCCCGTTCCCCCGCCTGTCGCACATGCTGCTCATTGTCCCGCATGCCGAGAAGCCCGCCGTGTATCTTCGGATGAAGTGTCTTGATGCGCCCATCCATCATCTCCGGGAATCCGGTCACCGTTTCCACAGGGATAACGGGAACGCCTTCCTTCTGCAACAGCCCAGCCGTCCCCCCGGTTGAGATGATCTCGAATCCCAGGCTGTGCAGCTCCCTGGCAAAAGGAACGATGCCGGTCTTGTCCGATACACTGATCAAAGCCCTTTTCATATGAATCGCATGACCTCCAGCTGAATGATCCAGCAAATGCAATGCCGCGCCCGCTAAAATCCGCATGCCACAACGGCTCTTCCATCCCTGACCGCCACCCTGCCCTGCGCAAAGAGTTGCAGGGCGGCCGGATAGATCTCATGTTCCGTCTCCAAAATCCGGGCGGCGAGGCTGTCCGGCGTATCCCCTTCGAGCACGGGGACGCAGCGCTGCGCGACAATCGGTCCATGATCATAGATTTCATCAACCATGTGTACGGTTGCGCCGCTGACCTTGCAGCCCGCAGCGAGAACCGCCTCATGCACGTGATGCCCATACATGCCCTTGCCGCCGAACGCCGGCAGCAAGGCCGGATGAATATTCAGAATCCGGTGCCGGTACGCAGTGATGACCTGAACCGGGATCATTTTCAAGTACCCGGCCAGGGCGATGAAATCAACTTCATTCAAACGCAGCGTTTCCAGCATTGCCTGCGCAAATTCGTCCTCTTTCCCGAAATCCCCCTTCCGCAGCACGCTCAGGGCTGCGCCGCAGCTGCGTGCGATCCCGACGGCTCCGGCCTCCGGATTGTTCGTGACGAGCAGGCGTACCCGGGCATCGAGCTCCCTTCGCCGGATCGCATCCAGAATGGCCTGAAAGTTGGATCCGCGGCCTGATGCAAAAATCCCCAGGTTCAGGTTTCGGGAAGGAGCATCCGCATTGTTCATGACCCTTCAATCACCTCAGCTGATCCATGACCTGCCAGAAAGGCGAGGTCAGCCTGTATTCCCCAAAACCGGTTTGATCGACGAACACGAAATTCCGGTTATACCGGTGATAGTACCAGATCTCGTATGGTTTTGAATCCGCCTCGAAAGGATGCCGCTCTACATCGTTGGGCGCCCCGAGAAGGATGTAAACCATGCCCCGGTCGCTTTTCCAACCGTCGATGAAGGTGCTGAACGTCGCATTCGCATACTCGATGCGTTTATAATACTCCTCCATGATCTCATTGACTTCCGTGCCGGGCGTGGGATCCAGGTTTTTCCAGAATTGCTGGAAAAGGGCCGATTTCTCCCTGTCCCCGGCCTTTTTCATCGTTTCGATGTCCTTGCCCTTGGCAATGTAGCTGAGCTGCTCGATGGCTCTGTCCAGATCGGTCGCGAATGCCGGCATCCCCATCCATCGAACCGTCATATCCCGGCTTTGTGTCAAGACAATGCTGCCGGAGGACACTCCGACGGCCAATTTGTACCTCCGGTTCTGCAAATCCTTGCGGCTGATTTCCATGACGATCTGCGTTTTCATGTCCGTGAGCGCCTGCGTCTTGTGTAACTCCTGAACAGCCTCTCCGATCGGATTCAGGATTTTGTATCCGACTCTCGCGGAATCCAATCCGGCCGGATTGTATATTTCGAATCCCAGATAAAGCCTGGACTGCCCGTCCCCAAAATTCCACATGACATTCGGCGTCATGTTCAGAGTCCCGGCTGAATCCACGGTCATCCGGTCCGCCAGGAAAAGGGAGCTGATGGAAAGGGAATCGGCCCAGAAATCCGGGCATTCAATTTTTGTCTTCCGGTGCCCCGTCTTTTTGGAGTCCAGATCCATGAGGCCGATCAGCAGTTCGTATTTCCCAGGCTTGAGATCAAAATCAGTCACGGACAAGCTGAAATCCGTAGCAGAATTGGTGGCCAGGTATCGGTCCACCGTCTCCCTTCTTTCAGCGCTCTTTGCCTCAGCCTGTTCTCCTGTCCGGTCAAATACGGTGATGGAAACCTCATACGACGCGGTGTACAGGCTGTCCTGTTTCAGAAACTGAAGCTCGTCATACGCAATTTTGGTAAAAACCTGAAGCTGGCACCTTCCCGTATCCGGTGCTGCCTGAACGATGTAATCGTAGAAAAAATTGGGCACATCCATGTCTTTGCTGAACATCAATTCCGGCCTCTGCGGAAAGGCCGGGCCGGAAAGTCCGATCAGCAGAAGGAGAATGGTCATGCGCGGGCACGGGATCCTGTCTCTCATACCGTCTCCCCTCTATGCGGCCGCTTGTGCGGGAATGCCGTAAAGGTCATATTCGGTGCTGTCCTGTATGGCCACGGGCACGATTTGACCGACCGGGACATTGCCCCGGACCCAGATCGTCTGATCCACCTCAGGTGCATCGCCTTCGCCCCTGGCCTCGAACAGCTTCAGCCCCTCATCGTAACTGTCGATCATTGCGGGAACCGTCTTGTCCCTCAACCGGCTGTTCAATTCAGCGGAAATTTCCCGCTGCAATTCCATGAGATCGCGATGCCGCTTCCGCATTTCGCGCCGCGATACTTTCCCGGGCATGGCGCAGGCAGGCGTCCCCTCCTCGGGAGAATACTGAAAGACGCCCAAACGCTCAAAACGGGTCTCCTCCACGAAGCGGATGAGCTCCTGAAAATCATCCCGCGTTTCCCCGGGAAATCCTACGATAAATGCGGTCCGGAGCACGATCCCCGGGATACGCGCCCGAAGGTTCAGGATGAGCGCTTCAATGGATCGCCTCGGCGTCCCGCGTCCCATGGCCCGCAGGACTGCGTCTGAAATGTGCTGAAGGGGCAGGTCGAGATACCTGCAAATCCGCGGTTCTCCGGCCATGAGTCCGATCAGATCGTCTGTTACATGGGCCGGATGGGTGTAGAGCAGCCTGATCCACTCGAGGCCGTCGATGCCCAGAAGCGCTTCCAGCAGGCGGATCAGGCTGCCCCGGCG
>JAFGEX010000027.1 GCA_016931355.1 bacterium | reverse complement strand
TCTTTTCTCGGCATCTGCGGTATGATCGCTACGGTGGGATATGACGGCTTTCTCTATTCCATCGGTTATCTGGCCGGGTGGGTCGTCGCGCTTTTCGTGATCGCAGAACCCTTGAAACGGCTCGGCAAATACACGTTTGCCGATGCGCTGGACGCCAAATTCAACTCAAAGGGGATTCAGCTGACGGCTGCGATCAGTACGCTGATTGTTTCCATCTGTTATTTGATCCCCCAGATGGTCGGCGCAGGCTCCCTGGTCACGCCTTTGCTGGGTTTGTCCCACTCCTTCGGAGTGATCCTGGTCGGTTCGATTGTGATTTTCATCGTTGCGACTGCAGGAATGACCTCCACCACCTATGTGCAGTTCCTGAAGGGCGGCTTGCTCATCATCTTCTCCCTGATCCTGGTCATCGTCGTGCTCCTGAGAGGTGTTTCCACACAGCCGGACCAGGATGGGAAGGTCGCCCACTATGCCTACCGCACGCTCGATGCGCAGCCGGACGGCCCGGCTTTGACGGTCGAAGGCTATCATTTCATCGAAGAAAAAAGCGTGGGCCAGAATGTTTTTGTGAAACTGTGGCGGTTCAAACCTTTTGAGAAGAATCCGAAAGGCCTGTGGGTCTTCAATGTGAAAAATAACCTTCTGGTCATCCCCGAAGCGGAGGAGTTTATCGACGCATTCATGGGCGCCGGAGGGGAAAAAGAAACCGTGGGTGAAGGAAAGGTGCTCGTCCAGGCATTCAGCTGGTGGAAGAAGGAAGTTGCTCCCGGCGGGAAGGTGACCCTGGCCGAAACCCAGTGGACGATCGACTATCCGGACGGCGGCAAATGGATCAACGGCGCCCCTGCCTCTCCAATCAATCAGCTGCGCCAGGTGGGGGACATCGAACGGATCGGCGGTGCCGGTCATGAAAATGAAACGATCAAAGGCGTGGGGCCCTTCAAATTCCTTTCCCTGATCGGCCATCCGGGCACGATCATCCGGTTGTGGAAACAAGCCCATTTCAAGGACGGAGAGCGCGCCGTGACGGTTCACTACCCCGTTCTGACCAGCGGAGACCGGGTGATGCGCCCCGGCCTCAAATACAATGTCGCCGGCACTCCCATCCAGCGGATCGAATTTCTTTCCCTGATGATGGCGTTGTTTTTCGGAACGGCTGCATTGCCGCATATCCTGATCCGTTATTACACCGTGCCGAGCCCCGCCTGCGCGCGCAAGTCCACCATCGTGGCCATCGCGGCGATCGGTTTCTTTTACATCCTGACGATGTATATGGGCCTCGGCGCCATGATCAACGGCGTCATCAACCTGAACGACAGCAATATGTCGGCTCCCCTGCTGGCGAGGTCCTTCGGCACATTCCTCTTTTCGATCATATCCGCCATCGCCTTTGCCACGGTGCTCGGCACGGTCAGCGGGCTGATCATCGCTTCGTCCGGAGCGATCGCCCATGATTTGATCGACCGCTTCGGGGGCATGAACATGAACGAGAAACAGCAGGTGATCGTGGGACGCCTGTCCGCGTTCGCGGTCGGCTTGATCGCCATTATCCTCGGCATTGTTTTCAAGGGCATGAACGTCTCCTTTCTGGTCGGATGGGCGTTCGCAGTAGCGGCTTCCGCGAACCTGCCGGCCATCGTCATGCTGCTGTTCTGGAAAAAAACCACCGCCCGGGGCATTTCCGCGTCCATCATCGTGGGGATCCTTTCAGCCATCGGAATCATTCTCCTTTCGCCCGAGATGTGGGTGCGTTACGGGCGTCCGGCAGAAGCGGCCCCTCTGAAACTGGGCCAGCCCGGAATTGTCTCCATCCCGCTCAGTTTTCTGACTCTGGTCGTCGTATCGTTGATGACCCGGAAACGGCCGTCCCGGCCAGTGAAATCATAAGAAGGAACGGATCTCGAACCCCTCGGGCCGTCAAACGTGGAGGAATTCCCATTGAACAAGCGGATGAACCTGAAAACGTTTTTCGCCATGCTGCTCCCGGCCCTGATGATGCCGGCGATCCCTGCGGGCGCCTCGGATCCCGGACAGACCGGCATCCGGTTCAGCGGTTTCGTCAGGACCGATGTCCTCTATGACACCCGTCAGACGGAGTCATTGAGAGAAGGTCATTTTCTGATCCATCCATTGAACGAGGCACTGGATGCGGAAGGCAACGATGTCCATGCAGGCGCCAATCTCAACATTCTGGCTGTTCAAACCCGCCTGACCGGAAGAGTGGACGGTCCTCCGGCATTCGGGGCGAAAACATCCGGATTGATCGAGGGATCATTTTTCGGAAATTCCAACAGCGACATCAATGGATTCAGGCTCAGACACGCGTTCCTGAACCTGAGATGGCAAAATTCCGGCCTGCTGATCGGCCAGTTCTGGCATCCGATGTTCGTCACAGATGTTTTCCCGGGAACGATTTCCTTCAACACAGGTGCGCCGTTCCAGCCCTTTTCCAGGAATCCGCAGGTGCGTTACATCCGTACATTCGGCCGCCTGGACCTCCTGGCGGCCGCGCTCTCGCAGCGGGATTTCACCAGCAGCGGGCCGGCGGGAAGCAGTTCGGCCTACCTGCGCAATGTCGCCATCCCCAACCTGCACCTGCAATTCCAGGTGAAGACCGCCCGGACGGTTGTCGGGTTTGGAGGGGATTGGAAGAGGCTGAAACCGAGGCTGGTCACGGAAAAGTCTTATCGAACGGATGAAACCGTCTCTGGATTGTCCTTTTTGGCCTATGCCAAGCTCATCGCCGGGAAATGGACCTGGAAAATGGAAGGCGTTACAGGACAGAATCTGACGGATCATCTGATGCTCGGAGGGTACGCCGCCGGGAGCATGGGCGGGGAGACCGGCAGGGAAACGTATCGTCCGACCGGCGTCCGGTCCGTTTGGACCGACCTGTCGGTTGCCGGGAAAGTTACAGCCGGCTGTTTTCTCGGGTATACCGTGAACCAGGGAGCGGATGGAGAGATCACGGGAAAGATTTACGGGCGGGGGGAAAATATACAAAGCATCACCCGGATTGCGCCCAGACTGGTGATCCAATCCGAAAAAAACCAATGGGCGGCCGAATTGGAATATACGGCGGCCGCCTTCGGAACACCGGATTCCAGGGGAAAAGTTCAGGATGCGAAGACCGTCGCCAACGTCCGCCTGCTCCTTGCCGCCACTCTCTTTTTCTAAATAAAGACCTTCCGGCTGAAAGCCCGCCGTTCAGTAATGGAACGGCGGGCTTTCCGTTCAGCCATCCCCCCTTTGAATCTGACAGCGAGCGTATTCCCCGGGGCTTGCCCCGGGGTAAGCGAGCGTATCCCCTGCGGCTTGCCGCGGGATAAGCGGGCGAATCCCAATGTCTTTTTCCTAACAGATCGAAGAGTTCCCGTCGCTTGCTGCGGGGAGCTTCAACGGCGGATCATCAGAAATGCCCTGCCGCTAAATCCACTTTTTCTTCCTGAAAAAAAACAGCATCGCCATCACCACGAGGATCATGAGAACCCAGACGATCGCGTAGCCGTAATGCCAGTTGAGCTCCGGCATGAAATGAAAATTCATGCCGTAAATGCCCGCGATGAAGGAAAGCGGTATAAAAATGGTCGAGATGATCGTCAAGACCTTCATCACCTCGTTCAGTTTGGCGCTGATGCTTGAAAGGTAGATGTCGATCAGACCGGCCGTCATGTCCCGCAGGGTCTCGACATTATCCAGGATCTGCACCGTATGGTCGTTTATGTCCTTGAAATAGACACGGCTGTGTTTCTTGACCATCTGCGCATCTTCCCGGCTCAGGTTGCCGAGCACTTCGCGCAGCGGCCAGACGGATTTTCTCAGGAACAGCAGGCGTCGCTTGAGGGCGTACAATTTCTGGAGGATTTCCGGTGATGGATCCTGGATGAGGGTGTCCTCCATGCCTTCAAGCTGTTCGCCCGATATTTCCAGGATGATGAAATAATGGTCCACGATCGCATCGATCAGGGCGTAGGCCAGAAAATCCGGGCCCATTTTGCGGATGACCCCCTGGTTCTTCCGGATCCGGTCCCGGATCACCGAAAATACATCGCCGTCGTCCCTCTCCTGGAAGGAGATGACAAAGTTCTTTCCGACCAGGAGGCTGACCTGCTCGACGTCGATCTCGCGGGCTTCATTCGGCAACGTCAGCATTTTCAGGACAATCAGCAGGTAATCGCCGAAATCCTCGAGCTTCGGCCTCTGCTCCGTGTTGACGATGTCCTCCCGGACCAGGGGGTGCACGCCGAAATGATCCCCGATTTTCTGAAGGATTTCCAGGTTGTCCAGACCGTCGATGTTGATCCAGGTCACGGAGGGCTTGTCGCGGTAGGGAAAGCACTCCTCTACGGTTTCCGCATCCTTCTCGACGTACTGATTCTCATTGTAATCGAAATAGTGGATATGCACCTTCTCGGTCTTTTTTTCGCCAACAAATACCGGCGTTCCCGGAGGCAGGCCCGTCTTCAGCGACCGCCTGGTTTTTGGTCTCGCCCTGCTCATCTGCCCCGTATCTCCTCTGCGAGCAATCCCGCGTCGTACAGTTCTTCAAGTGCCTCGATGATGTAGGCCGAATGCACGGACACGGTCCGGTTGGCGGTTTCATCGTACATGAACCGTCCCGGAAAGCTTTCAATGTTCCCGTCGAAGACCAG
>JAFGEX010000273.1 GCA_016931355.1 bacterium | reverse complement strand
GGCAGTGGAACCACAATCCGGATGACCGGTACTGGTCCGTGACCGGGCGTCCCGGGCATTTCAGGATCATCAATGGACGAATCGATACCGGTTTTCTGGACACGCAAAATACGCTGACGCAGAGGACATTCGGCCCCGAATGTTCGGGTACCGTCGCCCTGGATGTCAGCCGCATGCAGGACGGGGATGTCGCGGGACTTGGGGTATTGCAAAAAAATTATGGTTACGTGGCTGTTCAAATGTCCGAAACAGCCAGATCCGTGGTCATGGTGAACGCCGGCTCCGGTAGCGCCAAGGAAGTGGAAAGCATTCCGCTCCATCAGGACAGAATTCTCTTCCGGATTGCCTGCGATTATAAAAACAAGAGGGATAGAGCCTATTTCTATTACAGTCTTGACGGATCAGAATGGAAGGCAGTCGGAAACACTCTCCAAATGTCCTATACCCTGCCTCATTTCATGGGGTACCGTTTTGCTTTGTTCAATTACGCAACCCTCCAGACAGGCGGATTTGTGGATTTCGATTATTTCAGAATCCATAACTCGCTCGCCGGATCAACGGATGCCAAAAGCATGCGTGAAAACATTCCGAAAAGATTTTATTTGTATGGGAACCTTCCAAATCCATTCAATCCAACAACGGTCATCCGCTATCAATCTCCGGTCAGGAGTTCATTGAGTTTGAAGATGTATGATCTTCTGGGAAGGGAAATCGCCGTTTTATTCGACAGCATGCGCCAGGCGGGAGATTACGAAACCGTCTTTGACGGGGGAATGTTTTCCGGCGGTGTCTATTTTTGCCGGTTGACGGCCGGTACGGATTTTTCGCAGACAAAGAAGATGATGCTGTTGAAATAGGGAGAAATAACCAAATCCAGTTTTTGATTGTACGCAGCATGAAAGAGGCTTGAAAGGCCCGCGACTCACAAGGGTAGATTCCGGATCAACGAATACTCCCCGACGCGAGGCGCAGGGGAATCCCCGATCGGCAAGATAAATGAAATTGGGATTCGCACGTATCACCCTGAACGGGCAATGGGGTATGCGCCCGCTGTCGGATGAAATTTCACCCATGAACTCATTCCAAAGGGGATCCGCATGAAAAAAATGGTCCTCACAGCATTCATTTGTCTGTTCTGCGCACGGTCGCATGCCCAACCCATGATTCAAAAAGCCCCGCCCGGTTTCGATTCTTTCCGGCCCGGCATACCGCACGGGACCATCGATACGGTCCGTTATGAGTCGAAGACAGTCGGCGCAACACGCAAGGCTCTTATCTATGTCCCTCCCGGATTTTCGAAAAATAAAAAGTGTCCCGTTCTGTATCTTCTGCATGGCATCGGGGGTGATGAAACGGAATGGCTGAAAGGCGGTAATCCCCAAATCATTCTGGACAATCTTTACGCGGACGGCAAACTGGAGCCCATGATCGTGGTGATGCCCAATGGCAGGGCCATGAAAGACGACCGCGCCGGGGGAAACATCTTTGATCCTGAAAAGGTGCAGGCGTTTGCCGTGTTCGAAAAGGATCTGCTCAACGACCTGATCCCCTTTATCGAGAAAGAATACACAGTCATCAAGGGCCGCGAACACCGCGCCATTGCAGGATTGTCCATGGGCGGCGGGCAGTCGCTGAATTTCGGACTCGGCAATCTCGACCGATTCGCCTGGGTAGGCGGATTTTCATCCGCGCCCAATACGAAACCTCCCGCGGAACTGGTGCCCGACCCCAACAAGGCGGCGAAAAAGCTGAAACTGCTATGGATTTCATGCGGCAAAGACGACAACCTGATCTCATTCAGCCGGCGCACACACGATTACCTGGAAGCCAACGGCGTCCCCCACATCTTCTTCATCGAGCCGGGCGTGCACGATTTCAAGGTATGGAAAAACGATCTGTACCTGTTCTCGCAGCTCCTGTTCAAGTCCGTCGATACTTCGACATTCTCCCAATACCGCTCCAGCATCCAGGTTCAGACCCGAAAGCCGGATTTCCAGCCCGATTTCGCTTCACTGGAGAAGGCGAACCCTGTCCCCGAGTGGTTCAAGGACGCCAAGTTCGGCATTTATTTTCACTGGGGAGTTTACTCCGTCCCGGCCTTTTCAAACGAATGGTATCCGCGCAATATGTACATTCAGGGATCTCCAGAAAACAAACATCATTCCGGGATTTACGGCGATGCGTCTCTGTGGCCGTATAACAACTTCATGACAGGAGCGCTGGATAAGCAAGGCCGGTTCGTCCAGTTCGCCCCCAGACTCAAGTCTGAAGGCGGATCTTTCGACCCTGAAGAATGGGCGCAGTTGTTTGCCGATGCGGGAGCCCGGTTCGCAGGCCCGGTGGCCGAGCATCACGACGGCTTTTCCATGTGGGCAAGCCAGGTCAATCCCTGGAACGCGAAAGACATGGGACCGAAGCTGGATCTGGTGGGTTTGCTGGCCGATGCCATCCGCAGAAAAAACATGAAAATCATCCTTTCCATGCATCATGCCTACAACATCACAGGATTCTATGAACCGGTACCCCAAACCGGCGATCCAAAACTCCGGATGCTGTTCGGTCAGCAGGGAAAGGAAAAAAATGAAACTTTCTGGCTGGACAAGCACAAGGAAATCATCGACACCTATAAACCCGACATCATCTGGCAGGATTTCAACCTGCATGTGATATCCAAGCCGGTTCTTCTTGAGTTTTTATCCCATTATTATAACAGGGCCATCGAATGGAACAAGGAAGTCGTGGCCACCTACAAGGACGGCCTGAACACCCGATGCGCGGTCCTCGATTACGAGCGCGGCGGGCCCGTGGACATCACGGACAATTACTGGCTCACCGATGACGCAATCAGTTCCTCGAGCTGGTGCTACACCGAAGGGATCGGTTATTACTCGAAGAAACAGATCCTCCACGGTTTTCTCGACCGGATCAGCAAAAACGGGAATCTGCTGCTCAACATTTCGCCGAAGGCCGACGGAACCATCCCCCGGGAACAGAAGGACATTCTGCTCGCCATGGGATCCTGGCTTAAAAAATACGGCGAAGCGGTTTACGCAACGCGCGCATGGGAAAAATACGGAGAAGGCCCCACAAAAATGGGGGCCGCCCATGGCGTGTTTCAGGCTCCTGCAGAGGGGACCGCAAAAGATGTCCGCTACACACGGTCGAAAGACAACACCATCCTGTACGCCATTTTACTCGGCTGGGAAAAAGACCAAAAGGAAGCCGTACTGCGTTCCCTGTCTTCAGACAGAATCGATTGTAAAAGCCTGAAATCTGTGGAACTGATCAATGGCGAGGCCGGAAAATACCTGCCGTTGTCTTTCAATCAGAATACGGATGGATTGATTGTTCATTTGCCCGAACGCCCGTTCGAAGAACCGGCCTATGTTCTCAAATTTCGATTCGACGGCAATATCCCGGCGCTCGACAAATACGCGGATCTGAACTGTACTCCGCATTATTTCCTCGTCCCCGGCGGCACAAACGGCCCGGTGCTGGGTTCGAACCTGACCCTGACCGGAGAAAGAAAATCGTTTTCCAACCAATGGAAACTGAAATCAGCAGGAAAGGGCATCTATCAAATCATGAATCGCGAAGACGGCAAAAAGGTCCTCACGTGCGGCATTCCGGGTCACGATCTCTTTATTTCAGATTTTACGGGGAAAGACAATCAATTATGGAAAATTGAGGACGCATACCAGGGATTATTAAAAATTACGAACAGTCAATCCCCCGATATGTTGTTGTCCGCCGAACTGCCCCCCAGAGAAGGGAACAAGGCGGGATTGATCCGTTCAGACCAATGCTCGTTTCCCGGATGGAGCCTCGTCGAAGTCTGCGAAATGAAGCAGGAAGCCTTCAAGCCGAATACAATTCCCGGGACCGTTGAAGCCGAGGATTTCGATGCCGGCTGCCCGGGAGACGCCTATCATGACAGGAACGAAATCAACGAGGGCGGACAGTATCGTCTCAACGAAGGCGTGGATATCGAAAAATGTTCACTGGGCGGCTTCAATGTCGGCTGGACGCATGCCGGAGAATGGATGGCCTATACTGTGACTGTCGGGAAATCCTCGGCCTACCGGATTTCATTCCATGTTGCCTCTGCTTATGACAGCGGCAAATTCCATCTCGAATGCGACGGCGAAGACCGGACGGGTATTCTTTCAATTCCCAATACCGCAGGATTTCAAAACTGGGAAGTCATCGAAAAAACCGTTAAGCTGGATGCTGGTCATCATACGTTGAAGCTGGTTGTCGACGGTGATTTCTTTAACCTTGATAAAATGGTTTTTGAAGAATAAAATGCAGGGACCGGATAGCGAGGCTCCCTCGCAGTGAGCTGCAGGGGAGTCTTCGACCGGCAGGACAAAATTTGTTTCAATTCGTTCGCGTCTTTCGCGTCAAGCGGTGAGGAATTGAAGCCCCCGCCACAAGACGTGGGGGAAGCACTCACTGCCAGATTCATGAATGGAGGCCTTATGAATAAAATATGGATGCCGATCGCCTGTTTGGCGTTGTCAATGACCGTGCAAGCGCAGATGATGCCGTATCAGAATTCCGCTTTAAGCTCTGACGAGAGGGCCAAAGACCTGATCCAGCGGCTGTGGCTGGAGGAGAAGGCCGCGTTGATGTGCGACATCTCGGAAGCGGTCCCGCGCCTGGGCATCAAAAAATTCAACTGGTGGAGCGAGGCGTTGCACGGCCTGGCGAACAACGACAGCGTCACGGTATTCCCCCAACCGATCGGCATGGCGGCCTCGTTCGACGACGAATTGGTTTACCGGATTTTCAACGCCGTGTCGGATGAAGTGCGGGCCAAATACAACCAATCGAGAAAAAGAGGCCTGGAAAACCGACGTTTCCTGAGTCTTTCGGTCTGGACTCCGAACATCAATATTTTTCGTGACCCCCGTTGGGGCAGGGGCCAGGAAACCTACGGTGAGGATCCATATCTGATGTCACGCATGGGGATTTCCGTGGTTAAAGGCCTGCAGGGGCCCTCTGAATCCAGGTACAAAAAGCTGCTTGCCTGCGCCAAGCATTTCGCCGTACATTCAGGGCCTGAACCGGCCCGCCATGTCATGAACGTCAAGGACCTCGATCCCCGGGATTTATGGGAAACCTATCTCCCTGCATTCAAAACGCTCGTTCAGGAGGCGGATGTCCGCGAAGTGATGTGCGCGTATCAGCGTCTGGACGACGAGCCCTGCTGTGGAAGCACGAGGCTGCTGCAAAAGATCCTGCGCGATGAATGGGGATTCAAGTATCTCGTCGTTTCGGATTGCGGGGCGATTTCCGATTTTTTCAATTCGCACAAAGTTTCCTCGGACGCCGTGCATGCAGCGGCCAAGGGCGTCCTGGCCGGCACGGATATCGAGTGCGCAGGCCCTGCCTACAAACAATTGCCGGAAGCGGTGGCGAGAGGCTTGATGGACGAAGAGGACCTGGATAAAAGTCTGATGCGCATTTTGACCGGCCGTTTCGATTTGGGGGAGATGGATGATGATGCGCTGGTCCCCTGGACGAAAATCCCGGAATCCGTGATCAACTGCGACCTCCATCAGAAATTGGCTTTGGACATGGCCCGCGAAACGATGACTCTCCTCATGAATAAAAAGAATATTTTGCCTTTGTCAAAATCCATCAAAAAGATTGCG
>JAFGEX010000272.1 GCA_016931355.1 bacterium | reverse complement strand
GGTCGATACCGGGACACCGTTCGCGGTCCACAGGGCTGTGCCGTCCGTTTTCAAGGCCTGGGCGTATATGTCCGTGTTGCCGGCCCGGTTGTCATGCCATGCCACAAAGATCCGACCGGACAGGGTGTCCAGTGAAGGCGCCTGTTGATTGCCCGTATTCGTCACTACCGGAGCGCCTCCTGCGGACCAGGCCGGGTCTCCGTTTGCATTGAGCTTCTGCGCATAGATGTTGATGTCCGTATTGCCGTTCCGCGTGTCCTGCCAGACCGCGTAAATGCCTCCCTTTCCGTCGCCCAGAACCTGATGAGCGGTCTGATTCCCGGCCCAGGAGACAACCGGCTTGCCCTGGCCTCCCCAGAGCAGATTGCCTGCGCTGTTCATGCACTGGGCATACAGGTCCACATGGGTGTTCCGCTTGTCTTGCCAGATCCAGATGACTCCCCCGAAACCGTCGGAAGCAGCCTGGACAAGGGATTGATCCCCGGTCGCAGTGCAGACCTGAATCCCGGAAACGCCCCATTGTTTCGTTCCGGAGGCGTTCAGGTGCTGGGCCATTATCTTATTGGTGCCTGCGTCGGTCCAGGCCACATAAATGCCTCCGGTCCCGTCTGCAGCGAGAGCAGGATTTTTCTGGTCAAAGACATCTGCGTTCACGGCAATACCGGAAGAACCCCACTGCACTGTGCCGGATCCATCGATATGCTGGGCATAAATATCCAGATCACCTGCCGGATTGTGGACATAGGCCAGGAACTGGCCTCCCTGGCCGTCAGGCACAGCAGCCGGATTGATGGATGAGGCTGTTGAAACGCCGAACTGGCCTGCGCCCCATTGAATCTGTGCAAAAAGGGAAGAAGATGATACGGCATTTGCCACAAGCAGGAAACAGAAAAGGGCTGGCTTTTTTTGTAATATCTTTAGAAACAACATCTAATACCTATCCCCACAGGCTCATTTTTTTCTGATATTAAAAACAATGCAAATACCATACCATGCAAAGACATCAGAAAATAATGAGTTTACTGCAATTAAACCCTCTGATGCATCGAATGCCCTGGAAAGAATTGCCGCAACCGGAGGGCACTGGCAGTGAGTTTACAAAATATTAAAAAACAGCCGGGTTCGCGACTTCAAAATCGCAGTGTACGCTTTTTTTAATTCGGGAAAAAGCGGTTGATTCTCAGGATAAAAATGGTTAAGTTTTTCGGTTAATTTGAAAGGCGTGTCATTCCGCAATTGCGACGCACCTTCCAGGTGCTTCGCAGTTGCAATGACGAATCCCCTCCGGGAGGACATTTTGATGACGGAAATGGATTGTCCTCCCGGAGGGGATGATACTGGCAGCGAGCGCATTCCCCGGAGCTTGCCTGGGGTAAGCGAGCGAATACAAATGCCTTTTCCTTACAGATCGAAGACGCCCCGGCAGCTCTAAGCCGGGGAGCTTCAATTGGCCCTGCTTCAAGCCGCGGGTCATGTGGTCACCTTCAGATTCAGGGGTCATGATGAAAAGGGCCAAGGGGAAAATTCTCTGGGCGGACGACGAGATCGAGCATCTGAAATCCCATCTGATGTTTCTCGAGGAAAGGGGATTTTCGGTGACCGGTGTCGCCAATGCGGACGATGCCATCGGGCTTCTCAGGAAGGAGCGCTTCGATCTCGTCCTGCTGGATGAGATGATGCCGGGGAAAGACGGCATACAGGCCCTTCAGGAAATCAAGCAGATCGCACCCGGCCTTCCGGTCATCATGGTCACCAAGAGCGAGGAGGAGAACCTGATGGAGGAGGCGATCGGCGGGCAGATCGACGATTACCTCACCAAACCCGTGAATCCGAGCCAGATCCTGTCCTCGTGCAAGCGCATACTCGAAAAACAACGCATTTCAAGGGAGAAAATCGCCAGGGATTACACCGCGGAATTCGGTGAAATCACGGCCATGCTGGACGGAGAGATGACGCCTTCCCGATGGATCGATTTGCATCTGAGGCTTTCAGAGCGTGAAATCGAACTGGACGGACATCCGGACCTGGGGCTCGGACAGACCCTTCAGGACCAGCGCAGGGAATGCAACCTTGCTTTCGGCAAATACATTGAAAGCGAATACATCAAATGGATGCGAGGCGGCGACCGGCCTGTCCTGTCCGTGGATGTTCTGAAGCATTCCGTGGCGCCGCATCTTGAGGCCGGAGGCCATGTCCTGCTCATCCTCATCGACAACCTCAGGCTCGACCAGTGGCTGACGCTCGAGCCTCTGGTCTATGATTTTTACAATGTGAGCCGGGATTATTATTTCTCCATCCTGCCGACCGCCACGCCCTACAGCCGGAATGCCGTTTTTTCAGGCCTGTTCCCCTCGGAGCTGGATGCCTTATACCCGGACCTTTACAGGAAGGGGGATGCAGACGAGCTCAGCCGGAACCGGTACGAGCATCAGATGCTGGTCCTGCAGCTCGAAAAGCTGAACATCCGCCTGAAACCCGAACCCAAATACGTCAAGATCATGAATGCCGAGGAAGCGCGGCAGGTGGAGAATTCAATCGCCTCCTAT
>JAFGEX010000271.1 GCA_016931355.1 bacterium | reverse complement strand
TCATGATCGTTTATTCGCTTGCCAGCGGCGGCGTCTCCATCGCTGCGCTGTTCGTCGCCGGCTATCTGCCCGGCATCCTGCTCGGATTCTGCCTCATGACCGTATCCGCCATCTTTTCAATCATTAAAAAATTCCCGGTGGGGAAGAGGGATACTCTGAAAGAATCCCTGCGCCGGTTTCTCGACGCCATCCCCAGCCTGCTGCTTATTCTGATCGTCATCGGAGGCATCATCGCCGGATATTTCACGGCAACGGAAGCCAGCGCCATCGCGGTCCTCTATTCACTGTTCCTATCCTGCCTGATCTACCGGGAGGTGAAATGGAGGGAACTCCCGCAAATTCTGTTGAAAACGGTTGAAACCACCGCCATCGTCATGCTGCTCATCGGGACCTCCACCGCCATGTCCTGGATCCTGTCCTATCAGAACATCCCGCAGAACATCAGCGCAGCGCTGATCGGACTGACGGACAGCAAGATCCTGATCCTGCTGATCATCAATGCCATTCTCCTGGTGGTCGGCATGTTCATGGACATGACGCCGGCCATACTGGTCTTCACGCCCATCTTCCTGCCCGTGGTCATGAAACTCGGCATCTCTCCGCTGCATTTCGGCATCATCATGATCCTCAATCTCTGCATCGGACTGGTCACACCGCCGGTGGGATCCGTGCTCTTTCTGGGATGCGGGATCGGCAAGACCTCGATTGAAAAGGTCGTTCCCTACCTGGTCCCTCTGTTTCTCTCCATGATCCTGAGCCTTCTCCTGGTGACCTACATCCCGTGGATCAGCGAGGTTTTGCCGAGGGCGTTCGGATACTGATCGGGTTCGGGATTCGGGAAAAGACGTGCATCGTGCTTCGGGCATCGTGAAAAAAGGGGGATCGGGCTTCGGAAATTCGAGAAGCGTCAATCGACAATCGTCCATCGGAAATGTTTTTTGGATTTGTCATCCCGGGTTTTACGGGCGGAAAGATACCTGTCATGACCATGATCCGGCGATGCAACCTGTGGCAGTGAACCGCACACCCGGGATCCAGGAGGGGCTGGGATTACTGGGGATGCCCCCCGGAGGTGATGGCTCTTTCAGGGCTCGGGATTTCGAAAATCCTCAATCGTCCATCGTCAATCGGAAAGGATCTATTGAAATTGCGTCTCAGGGATGAGAACTGGATTTTAAATTGCGGCTTGCGGATTTTGGATTAACAAGATTCTTTCAGTCAGCAATCCGGAATCCAAAATCAAAAATTGTATTGGTGTCTCAGGAGACGGGCATTCTTAATTCGTCATTCATCATTTCTTATCCGGCATTCTTCCCGATCACCTTCCTGACCTTCTCCAGAAGTTCCGCGCTGTCAAACGGCTTTTCGATGAATTCCGCCGCGCCGATCTCGAGCAGGTGCTGGCGCACGGCCGGTGTCGAATAAGCGGTGATGAAAATCACGGGGATGAAGGCGGTCTCAATGGAATTTTTAAGCTGGTCGAACACGCTTTCCCCGCTGCCGCTGGGCATGCGCATATCGAGGATGATCAGGTCCGGCTTCGTTTTTTTCGCCTGAACAACGGCCCAGACGCCGTTTTCGGCCGTCTCCACCTCGTATCCATTCGCCTCCAGACGTGTGATCATGATCTCGCGGACATCCTCATCATCGTCCGCGATGAGGATTTTCGGAGCCGGTTTGTTTTTGTTCTGTCTGATGATGTCCATGAAGCGCATTCCCCTCCAGCCCTGAACAGACAAAAAAAGTCACCGGTATGAGAGCTCCCCAGCAGCGAGCTGCCGGGAAAACATCGATCTGCGGGGAAGAAAACATCCGGGTTCGCGCGTTTATCCCCCAGGCGACCCACGGGGATGCGCGCGCTGTCCAATGCGCGCCGGTGCGGCCAGTCGTCAGGCCATCCAGGCCCGCTCGCGCGGGACCGGACCTGACAGGATTTCACAGGCCAGGTTCACATCATCCACGATCTGGAAGTCATACATGCCTGCGCAGATGAAATCCGCGCCGTTTTCGAACGCATACCGGAACGCGATCCTGGGATCAATGGCCCCGGCAGCCATGGTCTTGAATGCGATCCACGGCTCGGGCAGGGTTTTCATAAAGGCGATGGTCTCTTCCGGATTCTTGCACCAGATGTTGTCGTTCTCCGACCCGGCCTGCGCCGACCAGTATCCCGTATGATGCAGGGTCTTGACCCAGAAATCCGGTTTCAGTCCGGCGGCCACGCAGGCCTGGATGGTTTCCAGGTTGTGGGCTCCGATCCCCGCGGGAAGCCCGTTCCGGCGGGCCAGTTCAACGGCTTTGCCGATGGGATCCAGATTGCCCTGCTTGACGAGCTCGTCGCAGATGCCGCCGTGCACGTAGCAGGCATGGGCGCCCGCGTCCACGGAGACCCTGACGCCTTCCACCACGTCATTCTTGTACCCGCAATCCGAAATGAACTGGATCTTCCCCTTTTCCCTGTGCCAGTATTTGTTGATCACCAGGGAAAGCTGGGGGTTGGTCAGAATGGTGTTGATCCCGCATTGCTCGGCGATGAAAAATGTGTCGAATACCCTCCTGTCCGTATGATAGGACTTCACGAGCTTGTCCACGTAGATGAGGTCGCGCGCATGGGCCCAGCCGCCGATCAGGTTCCCGCCGAGGATGACACGGCTCAGATCCAGATCCCTGATCTTCGCATGCGGCATCACGCCCTTCAGATCCTTCAGGGAAGTGAACTGATGGCTCTTTAACGTGGCGCTGGTGATCGCGTCCATTTTCTCTCCGGTCGCGGCCATCAGGATCCTCGCCTCATGGCTCTCATAGGCTTTTTTCTTCAGCACGGCGACCGCAAAGGCCCCGAAAAAGGGAAGGGCCGCAAGACCGGACAGGGCCGCCCTGCGGGATAACGAAGGCTTGTCCTCCTCCGCAGATTCCTCTTTCCGGGCCTTCCGGGCCGGAAAAGGAAGGGTTTTCCTCACCGCATCCAGGCTGAAGACATTGGCCGGGAAAATGGCGATGACGCAGAGCGCAAACAGCTCGACCAGGTTCTTGTCCACCACCAGATAATTGCCTTCCGCAATCAGGCCTGTTTCGATTCCGAGAAACGGCGGATTGGCAATGTAATAAAGCAGCAGCAGCACAATGCCGGAAAGGGCGGCCAGACGCGTGAAAAGGCCGAGGAAAAGCCCCAGGCCGATGAGGACCAGGCCCCATATGTTCGCCAGGTCCACGATCCGGAGGATCACGGGATGGGAAGCCATGGCGTGAAACAATCCGGAGAATATCCACTTGGACTGGATCAGGTAGCCGGAGGACGTCCAGCCTGGCGTGTACAGTTTGGCCACACCTTCATACAGAAAATGCCATCCGATCGCGATCCTGAGCGCGGCTAAAAACACCGTCTGCAGGACCGATCCTTTTGCGCCTCGGCCTGCGTCCTCCTTGTTCATCTTGGAATTCATGCTGGATCTCCGTACATCTGACGGTGAGCTGATTCCCCGCGGTATGCCGCAGGGCGAACGGGCGAATGTCCCTGTCTTGTCCCCTGCAGCTCTGAAATTCCCGCGCAGGCCGCTGCCGGGGAGCATGAATCGGACAATCTGTTCCGTCGGCCATTGGCTCGAAACAGTTCAACGTTTGCAATATAGAACCAAACGCAGACAATTTCAACACAATTTTACGGGGTTTCTCTATCGGGGGGCGAACCGGGACTGATCGAGACAGATACGCGGGATAAGGCAGAAAAACTGACTCCGTCCGCACAGGACGCCGCTTCACTTCCGCAATTTATAAAATGATCGGTTGATTTGAACGGATCACTGCAGGATGGGAACGCTGCAGCGAAGGAGTCTTTCATTCGTCATTGACTTACCGCACCTCGAAGGTCTCCACGTACAGACCGAGTCTGGGATTCTTCAGGTCCTTTATTTCCAGGGCAAACAGGTACTGGCCGGGCGGAAGATCCAGGGGGATGCGGCCGCTCACTGTTTTTAAGTTCTTGATTTCCTTTTTTTCGGGCCGCGTCACCGTGTATGATCGTTCTCTTCTGACCACTTCGCGCATATCCTCGTCCAGAACCACCCAGCACTCGTTGTATGCAATGCCCTGCCCGCCCTCCTGCCTGGATATTTTGAATTCGCCCGTCGGAATGGTGTAAACAACAGCGATCCGGCCCGTATCGGATTCCGCAGGAATCCTGAATTCCGGTTTGAAAGACTTGAACGGCTTGGCGTGGTAATTGTGCGTATAACGGAACTCCCTGTTCTCGATAAAATTGTAATGCGCCCACTCCGGATTGTCGGCATAGAGCTCCTGGCTGAGCGGACCCAGCCGGATGGCATCCTTGTAGATGTTGGTCCTGTAGCGTTCGACGATGAAATCAATCCTGTACCTGTTGTAAGCCCATTCCTCCTCATTGAATCCGGCTATGGAAATGCTCTCAGGCTCTCCATAAAGGATGTAGATTTCGCCGCGCGCATCCCAGGGCGCATGGGGCCACCCATCCCTGAGGTACTGGTCCTGCAGGACCTTGAAATTCCGGTAATTCCAGGTTTCGGAAAAATTTTCCCACGCGTATTCCACACGCTGCTCGAATTCGTCGCGGCATTCGTTGATCTCCGTGGTCGGCGTGGGATCCCTGAGCTTCCAGTATTTCCTGAGCCATTCCAGCCTGTCGTATCCCTTGAGAGCGGCCAGGGCTTCAAACTGATCGGTGCTCAAAACCGTCCACATCCCGAAATTGATGCGCTCGTCCCGCGTCCAGGTGCCGTCCGTCTTCAACATGGATTTGTAAAGCTGGTGGCGGCGTGTTTCGAAGAAGGGAAAGACGCTCTTCTTTTCTTTCTGCATTTCCGGCGCCGGTTTTTTCTCCGTCTCCACCTTGAATTGAAGATCGCCGGTCCCGATCGCGGATTCCGCTTCTCTGGCCGGGCTTTCCCTCGGAGGGGTCTTCATCCTTTTCAGAATTTCCCCGGCCTCAATCTTGAAATCCTCTATGGCCAGCATTTCCTGCAGGGACGGGAGAGCCCTCTCGTCCCTCAGGGAACCGAGGGCCAGGGCGGCCTGCCTGCGGATATTCACATCCTCATCCGCGAGCTTTTCCAGCAGAAACGGCCGATACTGCTCCCTGCCCTCCCGGACGAACTGTTCGACCATGAGAATCTGATGGACCACCGCATCATCCACCCAGGGGCTGTTCGGATACTGGCATATCAATTCGTCATAGGCCTGGTAAGCCTCCATGCTGGCGCCCGATTTTTTTTCCATGCAGTAGGCAATCCAGAAAAGGGCGTCGTCCTGGTTGGAGTTCTCGGTGAAACGGTTTAAAAAACGCTGATAAAGCCCCACGGCCTTGTCCCATTGCTGGGTGATGGTCAAGCGCCTGGCCTCCTGATAAAGATGATCCGCCTCCTTGCGGTCGTCGGCATGCAGAATCGCAGGCGGCAGGAAGGCCATCACAACGGCACCGGTCACGGCGAGGGTGCGCCTATTCCATCCGATCGCAATTTTCATGACATTTCTCCTTGGAAAAATCCGGGATTTTTCCATCACACGCCGCTGGATCCGGATTCCCGCACGATGCGCCTGAGCAGACGGGACCTGTCCAGCAGGCGCATTTCCAGGATGGACTGCCTGCTGTCGGAGACCAGGCGTTTCGCATCCTCGTCGGAATTGGTCGTTTCCAGAAGGATCATCTGCATCCCCTGGACGAATCTGATCAGGCCTTCCCGGTCCGGCTCGATCCCCTTCTTCTCGAGGATCAGGGACCGCCGGAGAAGATTTTCCGCTGTTTCCCTGTTGAGAGCGAGATAGGCGCTGCCGGGATCTTCCTCGGGTTCATAATTAACCACCGCCAGCATCCAGATTTCGGACTCCGTCAGAAAATCCGTCCATTGGCTTTCGGACGGAGACCGGGCCGAAAATAAAAGGACTTGCGGATTTCCTGAGACCCCGGAAGAACGGGGCAGGATGAAACGGCCCGCCAGAATCCCGACGATCAGCAGGGCCGCTGCGCCAGCCGCCAACAGGGCGGGCCGCAGCGAAGCAAGGAAAAGCCGGACTTTGGCAAAAACCGACAGGACCGGTTTTTCCCCGGCCGCGACAGAACGCAGTCCGGCGTCGAGCTCCCGGTGATAACGCCGCATCCAGGCCCTGCCCGGATCCGGTTTCGGAGCGGAACGCAGCACCCGGACAACGGCATCCGTTTCCTCAAGCAGGGCCCGGCAGGATCTGCAGGATCTCAAATGGATCCTGACCTTTTTCCGCAATGCAGGTTCCAGGTTTTCATCCCGGTAATCCGGGAGGAATGGGTGATAGGCACAGGTTTTCATTTGAATATCGGTTTCCTCCAGACTGATTGGCCTGCTTCCCGGGGCGGCCGTTCGTCCACCGGTTCTACGCGGACTGCGGCAATGCTTTTCTCAGATTGCGCAGGGCCCGGAAAATATGGGTGCGCACCGAAGTTTCGGAACATCCCATGATATGCGCAATCTCCAGGGAGGATTTTTCATGAAAGTACTTGAGCACAACCGCCGTCCTCTGGTTCCCGGAGAGCCTGTTCAGAGCCCTGCGGATGCTTCTGTTCGTCTCCTCGGTTTCGAGGCGGTCCGCGTTGGAATCCGCAGTGTTCAAGAGGCGGTCGAGCCATCCCTTCTGTCCGGCCGGCTCAACTTCCAGCGGGACCTCCCTCATCCGTTTCCGCCTCCGGTGATGATCCATGGAGAGGTTGACCGTGATACGGTATATCCAGGTCGAAAATTTTGAATCCTCCCGGAACTGGGAAAGCCTCTGGAAGGCTTTGATGAACGTCTCCTGCGCAAGATCTCCGGCGTCGTTCCAATTGCCGGTCATTTGGAAGGCAAGATGCACGATCGGGTCCCTGTATTTCTTGACTAGGATTCCGAAAGCCTCATTGTCGCCCGTTTTGGCCTTACGCACGAGCTGGCCGTCATCCATGTTCATTCCCGTCCCTCAACAGGCACCGGAAAGCCGCCCGTGCCCGGATCTGGTTGTTGGACGCGGCAGGCTGCCGGTCCGTTGACAGAATCCCTTTATCATGCCTTTTTTAAAATGGCGGAATCATCCCGTCTTGCGGCGCCTTTGGAAAGATACGGATATCCGCCGAAGAGGTCAAATTCGAAATGACGATTTGGGTGGAGAAAGTCTTTTTTTCCGTAACTTCTTTGCCGGTTCCGCCGTGGAAATCGTACGCTGGAGCCTGCCGGATGATTCTTTCGTGCAGTACCCCGAAAAGATCAAAGGGATGAAACGGGAGAATATGGCATCAGCTGCCAAAATCCGGGTCAAACCTGAACAGGCCGTCCGGGTCATCGCTGGGGACGGTTCCAAAATCACAGGTCCGGTACAGGATCTGAACCGGGGTGAGATTCACAGGTTGGATGCGGACGGGAATCCCGTCCGATGATCATTGGAAAGAGGCAGGCCCTGCGCAGGCCCTTTAAAAAAGTAGGGAACCTGATGACAAGTTGAATCGTTTATGGAGGAAGAATAAAACACCTCGACACAAGCATCGGGGAATCCTGGGACTGTAAATAAATGGATATGTATATGCAGTCGCATGTCCCGAGGAATGCGCAGGTTGCCGGATTAAATGAGAAGGAAACACCCATAACGGATTGTTCGGAGGTCCATACATGAAGAAATCAGGATTACGGACAGCAGGTCTTTTACTCATCCTCACTGTGGCGGCAGGAGCCCAGACATCCACCTGGAGTGAAGACTACGCTAAAAACGTAGCCGAAGCAAAAACTTCAGGAAAATACGTGTTACTCAATTTCGGTGGTTCGGACTGGTGTTCCTGGTGCAAGAAGCTTGACAAGGAAGTTTTCAGCCGGACGGCATTCAAGGAGTACGCGGCCGCGAGTCTTTTACCCGTGCTCATCGACAGTCCGCGCTCCAAACCGATGAAGAAGGAGATCCTTCAGCAAAACGAATCCCTGATACAGAAATACGGGATTCAAGGATTCCCCACCATCATCCTGCTCAGCCCGGACGGCGACCTGGTGGGACAGACGGGGTATCAGTACGGCGGGGCGGAAAAATATGTGGAACATCTGAAAGGGATCATCTCGGAATATCAAAGGTCTAAAAAGGCCGAATAAAAATGTACTAAAAAAGGCTTTCCCCTCACATACACCCCTGTTTCATCCTCTACTCAAAGCCCGCAGGATTCATCCTGCGGGCTTTTCTCTTACTCCCGGAACGGCGAAGAAATCATTTTTCCGTTTAAAGCCTTGATGCGGCTATAGTATGATACGGGTCTGTCTCGCCACGGATGCCGCGCAGGAACCATCCGCAGGCGTATGGAAGCTTTCCCGGAAATGAACAGCCGGGTGATTTCCGGTCTGGAAGAGAAAGGATATTGGGACCGGCTCTCTTTCATTCGCTGTCAGACGGAGGCTCCCGGCCGCAAACCTCTAAAAAATCTTTGATCCGTAAGGAATTTTTGATTGTAAATTGAAAAAAAAGGTGTTATCATGGGACAAACTGGAGGGACACCCATGATCCGCGAAATCCCGGTCAAAAAACTCAAAGAGAAGCATTTCATCAGGGAAAAGATCGCCGAAATCAAGGAAGCGGTGGGCGGCGGCACCGCCATCAACGCCCTGTCCGGAGGCGTGGATTCCTCCGTGGTCACCTTGCTCGGGCACCGCGCTCTGGGCAAACGCCTCCGCACCGTTTTCATCAACAACGGCCTCATGCGCCAGGGCGAGCCCGGCCGGGT
>JAFGEX010000026.1 GCA_016931355.1 bacterium | reverse complement strand
GCCGGAGGCCGTCTGTTCCGCGGCTGTGCCAGGCGGCGATGCCCAGGATGATGAAGGAAAACAGCGTGGAGTAAAAAAGCATCAGGCCGGTGTCGCCACGAAAGGCCGCGATCGTCCTCTTGAACACAGCGGCCACGGTGGACCACGCCAGCGTGGCCAGTGAGGCATAGAGCAGGCTTTGCCGGAGGGATGCCGGACGGAGGTTCATCGGCCTTTCCCCAAACGGGTTCCCGGACCGGATCCCCGGGGCAGCGTGCCGGCGCTCACAGAAACTGTTCCGGCGCGATCAGCGGGCCGAATTTGTGCCTCGCCGCCTTGATCCTTTCCATTTCCTCCCGGAGGACATTCAAGAGTTCGGAGGGTGCGTCCGCCACATCCTTCTCATAGATGCCCAGAATGCGTGACAGTTTCGAGAGGAAGGCCTCCGTCCGCAGGCTGAACATCTGATTGTACTGCTCAAGGGTGAAGGTCTTTTTCTGAAGCGAGTAAAAAATCTGTTTGAGATCCTCGTACCGGGGGATGTTCCCAACCGGGGTGCGTATGGCCTTGACGTCCCCGTGCACGCGCAGCTCCATCCATTTCAGCCACACACCCTTGTCCGTCTTGTCGTTCAGGAAACGACCCTCCCGGTCCTTCAGGAAATAGTTCACGCCGAAAATGACCGGCGGTTTGCCGCATTGTTTTCCGAAGTCCAGATTGTTCCGGATGTAAAGGGACAGGGGGATGCCGAGAAAATCCATGTTCGACATGGGATTGAATTCCGGAACGCCCTCCTTCCCCAAAGTGGCCGCCGTGGTTTCGGATTCGAGCGCTGAGGCGATCGTAGCAATGCCGTGCACCCAGTCGAAGGACTGGCGCACGGGCGGCCAGGCTGCGGAATCCCTGCCCCCGTAGATGATGCCGCCGACCTCGACTCCCTGCGGGGAGTCCAGAACCGGGTCCACGTTTTCCAGACATTTCAGGTCTATGGTGAACCGCGCGTTCTTGTGCGAAGGATCGATGGCTTTGCCCTTGGCATCCTTTTTCCCGGGCGTCCATTCCCCGGAATGGTTGACGCCCCGGGCCGGCGGCTCACCGTCCTTGCCGATCCAGTACACGGACCGGTCCGGAGCCACCAGCACGTTCGAGAAGATGATTTCATTCGGGCTGTGCAGGGTCTTCCAAATCAGGGGGTCGTCCTTGGAATTGATGCCCATGATGATGCCGAACATGCCCTTCTCCACATTGACGGCCCGCATGACGCCGCCGATGGTCCGGAGATAGGCGATGTCATCGCCCACGATTTTCTCGCCGGTCATCATGGATGTGGAGGTTTTACCGCACAGCGACGGGAAGGCGCCCGTGAAATAGGTTACCCGGCCCTTCGGGCCGTGCACGCCCATGACGAACATATGCTCGCAGAGCCATCCTTCTTTGGACGCCCGGTGAATGGCCAGCCGCATGCTGAGCTTCTTGAGCCCGAGCGTGTTGCCGCCGTACTGGGTGTTCGCGCTATAAACGAGTTCGTCCTCGCAGTCAATATACACGCGCCGCCTGTCCACGTTTTTCGACACGCCGTTCTCGAGTTCGCCCTGGCTGTGCACGATACGGAAGAACCGGGCGCCTTCCCCCTGCCGCCTGAATTCCTCGTATCCCTGACGGTACAGCAGGTCCAGGCTGTGCGCCACGTAATAGGAATCCGTCAGTTGGCATCCCAGAATGGAGAACGGAGACTGCGTCGGACCCAGACAGAAGAACCGGACGATCAGGGTCTGTCCCTTCATGATCCCCTGGAGGATGGCCCGCACGTCGCGTACGCCTTCGGCTTTGTCCATGGTGTTGATGTCCGAACCGAGGGGGATGTTGACGGATAAAAGGATTCGCGTGTTCTCCTTATCCCGCGCCTGATCACGGTATCCGTCGAAATGGATCGTGTGGCCGGAGATCGCCAATGCCTGTTCCTCTCCCCTTTCAAGCGCCCCGCGCCGGATTTCCGCC
Source organism: bacterium (assembly GCA_016931355.1). Taxonomy (GTDB): domain Bacteria; phylum Zhuqueibacterota; class QNDG01; order QNDG01; family JABMRT01; genus JAFGEX01. The sequence continues at coordinate 1,116 of JAFGEX010000026.1, read as the reverse complement.
AGGTCCTCCTGCGAATCCGTGATCACGGTGATCCGGTCCGGTTCGCAAATCCGGACGAATTCGGACACGAACGCATACAGGGAATCGTTTTTTATGGCCGTCAGTTTTTCGTATTGCTTTTCTTCCATCTTTTTCTTCAGAAAATCAAGACCGGCTTGAACCATGAAATCCTCCTGTCATCTGATGAAAAGATCCGGTTTTCCGGATCCGGAGTGCAAGAAATAAATAAATTAATCGAAAAAGGAATCAAATCCAAGCAATAAAAATTACATCCGCAAAATAATGCAGCTTTCCCTTTCCGATGGCGCCTGATGACGAAGCCTGGATTCCGGGGGAGAATGGATAAACAGAAGAAATGACATTACACGGGCATGCCGGGGATCTTTCCGGCGGGTCCTCTTATATCTTGAGTTTTAGAGACAGCGACGCACCTTCAAGGTGCGTCGCCGGGTCGGAGAATCTTCAATCTGTGGGGAAAAAATTTGTATGCCCTCCCGGTCTGGTTCAATCACGCATACAGGCCGCGCATCTCCGCAGCCTTGACCACCCGCTGAATTCCGACGATAAACGCAGCGGTCCGCATTTTGACCTTGAATGTCCTGGCAGCGATCATCACGTCATTGAAGGCCTTGACCATGATTCTTTCCAGATCATTGGCCACAAGCTGTTCGGCCCAGTAGTATCCCATCCGGTTCTGCACCCATTCGAGATAGGACACGGTCACGCCCCCCGCATTGGCCAGGATGTCCGGGATGATGTGCACGCCCTTGCCGTACAGGATTTCATCCGCCTCGGGCGTGGTCGGGCCGTTGGCGCCTTCAGCCAGGATTTTGGCCTTGATGCGCGGCGCGTTTTCCTCCGTGATCTGCGCCTCCAGCGCGGCCGGGATCAGGATGTCCACATCCTCTTCCAGGATCTTGAGGGGGTCGTTATAGCGGACCACATCCGCGGATTTTTCAAAACCCTTGAGCGTGTGTGTTTTGCCTGCTTTCACATGCTCAAAGGCCTGTTTCATGCTGATGCCTTTTTTGCTGAAAAACCCGCCGTCCACATCCGAAATCGCGATGATTTTGGCGCCCATCTCTTCCAGGATGCGTCCTGCATGGGATCCCACAT
>JAFGEX010000270.1 GCA_016931355.1 bacterium | reverse complement strand
TTTCCGCTTCAAAAACCGGCTTGTACGGGACCGTCCGGCAGCCCATTCCGTTGCAGAATCCGTTGAGCCCGGACGCCGGCTTTCTGCGAAACACTCTGATCACCGATCTTTTGGACAACATCTCGTGGAACAACAACCGCATGGCCGCCAATCTTCGGCTCTTCCAGATCGGTAGAATCTTTTACCGGAATGCACAGGGGGCGGAGATCGAACCGCTTTCCCTGGCCTGCACGATTTCGGGTCAGCGGGAGGAACAACCCTTCTGGGGCAGGCCGAACACGGCTGTCGATTATTTTCAGTTGCGCGGCGTTCTGGATACCCTGTTCAGGAGCCTCCAACTGCCGGCCTGCCGGATCGTTCCGGCGGAAGATCCGGCATTCCAGAAGGGAAACAGCTTCGAGATCCGGCTGAATGATGTGCCGATCGGTTTCATGGGCCGGATTGACCCCGACCTGTTGAAAAACCGGGACATCCGCAACGAAACTTTTATGTTCGAGGTATTCCCGGAGGAAGTGATGCGCTTCGTACCGGCGCTGCCGAAAACAAAACCTTTGTCCCGGTACCCGTCGGTGTTGCGGGATCTGGCCTGGCTCGTTGATGAAACGGTGCAATCCAGCCGGATCGAAACGCTCATCCGCCAAAACGGCGGACCGCATCTCGTTTCCGTTGACCTGTTCGATCTGTACCAGGGCAAGCAGGTTCCACAGGGCAAAAAGTCGATGGCCTATTCTCTTTGTTTCACATCGCAGGAACGGACACTGACCGATGAGGATGTCGATCCGGTCATCGAAAAGCTCGTCCAGGCGATGCGGGAAACCTTTTCCGCTTCTTTGCGTCAATGACCGAGATGGGGAAACGTATGGAAAATCAAATTTTCGATACGCTGGAAGAAAAAATCGACCAGATCCTCGATTATTTCAGCCGTCTGACCCGGGAGAACAGGGAACTGCGGGAAAAACTGGTGGCCATGGAAAAACAAATAGGGGAGCAGGAGCGTACGATTCAGGCGCTCGGCCAGATGACTGAAAAAAACCAGGGCATGGAAAACGAAATTGAAACGTACCGTCAAAAACAGGAGAAAGTCCGCAAGAAAATTGATACCTTGCTGAATAAACTGAAGGAATTTGAGCACTTTGAATAGTCGGGAAAACCGGAAGAAAACCGTACAGGGAACTGTCAACGCTTAACACTGCAGGACCTTTCCGATGGATTCGGATAAAAACGTCCTCAAAGTCAGAATTTATGGCGCCGAATATTCGATCCGGGGTCACGCGGATGTCAATTATATGACGGCCATTTCTGAATACGTGGATCAGAAAATGCGCGAAGTGGACAGCAACATCCGTGTCGATTCGTCCTTGAAGGTCGCCATCCTCGCGGCCATCAATATCACCCATGAATTGTTCGTCGAGCGTGTCGAGAATGAACGCATGCGGCAGCAATTAGAGGACAAGATCCGAGAACTGAGCGCCATGATCGACCAAAAACTCTCCGAATCCTCGAAGACCTGATTTTTTCAGGTATCGGTCCCGCAGAACGCAAGCCTCCATCCCCACCATCCGGCAGGAACCCACCAGCCGGAATTCAAGCGGTATCGCCGGGATTCCCGTAGCAAAAAGGAGGAATCATGGAATCCTTGATCATCCTGTTTATTGCTGCGGCGATGAGCGTGATCATGTTTTACCTGGGCTGGACGCTGAGCATCCGCCTGGGGCAGGGCAAAATAGCGAGCGCGGAAAAACTCGCCGAGAAAATCGTTTCAGAGGCGGAGAAGGAAGCCGATGCGCTCAAAAATCAAAAGATTCTTGAAGCGAAAGATGAATTTCTCCGCATCCGGCAGAGTTTCGAGAAGGAGACCCATACCCAGAAGCAGGAGTCGGACCGCCAGCGACGGAAGCTCGAAACCAAGGAACTGGAACTGGACAAGCGGCTGGAACATCTGAACATTAAAGAGCAGGAATTAAAACGGATTGAACAGAGCCTCAAGGATAAAAGCGATCATCTTCAGAAGAAAACCGATGAATTGGCCAAGGTCATCGCTGTTCAGAACGAACGCCTGGAAAAAATCTCCGGAATGACCAATGACGAAGCCCTGCGCGAGTTGAAGGAAAATCTATTGTCCAGGGCGAAGCAGGAAGCCGCACAGATTCTCAAGGATATGAAGGATCAGGCCAGGTTGACGGCCAATAAAGAGGCCAAGGAAATCATCATTTCCGCCATCCAGCGAACCGCAGCAGATCACTCATCCGAGGCAACCGTTTCCGTCGTGCATATACCGAACGATGAGATGAAAGGACGAATCATCGGGCGGGAGGGGAGGAACATCCGTTCCTTCGAAACCGCCACCGGGATCGACGTGATCATCGACGATACGCCCGAAGCGGTGATCCTTTCGGGCTTCGATCCCTACCGTCGGGAAATCGCCCGCCGGGCGCTTGAAAAACTCATCCAGGACGGCCGTATCCACCCCGGACGCATCGAGGAAGTGGTTGAGAAAACCGAGAAGGAAATGGAGGAGACCATCCGGGAACTGGGTGAAAAGGCCATGCTCGAAACCGGTGTCCACGGGCTGCATCCGGAATTGGTCAAGCTGCTCGGAAAACTCAATTTCAGGACCAGCTACGGGCAGAACGTGCTCCAGCATTCCATTGAAATGGCGCACATTGCGGGGCTCATGGCCGTCGATCTTCAACTGGATGCCGTGGTCGCCAAGCGGGCCGCGCTCCTGCACGACATCGGCAAGGCGATCGACCGCAACACGGAGGGTACCCATTATGAACTGGGAGCCGAACTCGCCAAAAAGTACGGCGAAGGTCCGATCATCCAGAATGCCATCATCTCCCATCACGGCGATGTGGAAATGATTTCCCCCATCTCCGCGCTGGTTCAGGCCGCGGATGCCATATCCGGTTCAAGGCCCGGCGCCAGACGGGAGACCCTGGAAGGCTATGTCAAGCGGCTTGAAAACCTGGAAAACATCGCAGAATCCTTCCCGGGGGTTGCCAAGACATACGCCATTCAGGCCGGAAGGGAGATTCGCGTCATGGTCCAGCCGGAGAAGATTAACGATGCCCTGGCGGACCAGCTTTCATCAGACATTGCGGAAAAGATACAGCAGGAATTGGAATATCCCGGACAGATCAAGGTCACCATCATACGGGAATACCGCTCCGTGAATTACGCCAAATGAGCGGGACGAAAAACTGAGGTGATTCTTTCAATGAACGGCGGAATATTGCGCATACTCTTCATCTCGGACATCGTCGGCACGGCCGGATTGGACATGCTGCGATCGCAGCTCGGTTTCCTGAGAGAAAAGCATCCCTTCGATCTTTTTATCGCGAATGGAGAGAATGCGGCGGAGGGAAAGGGATTATCCGCAAAAATGGCTGAAGAACTCTTCGCCATGGGAGTGGATGTGATCACCAGCGGCAATCATATCTGGAATCGGGACAACATCTTCAAACTCATGGAACGCGAATTCCCCGTTTTACGACCGCTCAATTATCCTGAGGGCTGCCCGGGACGGGGATCCTTCGTCGCCAAATGCCGGGATGGGACCGAAGTCGGCGTCATCAACCTTCAGGGCCGCAGCTTCATGTATCCCATTGATTGTCCGTTTGCCGGCCTGGAACGTGAGTTGCAATCACTGAAAAACAGTGGCGTCCGGATCATTGTGGTGGATTTTCATGCGGAAGCTACGGCGGAAAAAAGGGCCTTCGGCTTTTTTTCGGACGGCCGGATCAGTGCGGTGATCGGGACGCATACCCATGTCCAGACCGCG
>JAFGEX010000269.1 GCA_016931355.1 bacterium | reverse complement strand
ATGGAAAAAAGCCCCGATACGGCAGTGGAATCCCCGCTCCAGGAAGGGCGGAATCCGCGCCGGTTCACAGAGGCAAAGTTTTTTTCCCTGTCCTTTCGTTCGAATCGCGCCTGGGTCCGGCTTTTCATTCTTGAGAGAACGGACAGCAGTCCTTTTTTATTCTTCCATGCGCCGGATCCGTCCAGATGCCATTCAAGCGCGGCCCGCATGTCGTTGACCGGAAGGAATATCCCGGTCTGCACCATTCTCAGGATGAGATCCCCGTCCGGATCTGGGATGAGCTCCTTCAGAAATTCATCGTACCGGTAATTGCCCAATCCGCTCCCCAATTGAATGGTGTCCCGGACCATTTCGGCTACGGAAGTGGAACTGAACTGATAATACAGGTTCCCTTCCAGGACCCGGGAAGGCAGGACGACCCTGATCTTCATGTCCGCCAGATTCGATTTCTGATCCGGTGTGGACGCGTCCCTATAATCCCGGTTTCTGGCCGTGAATGCGAATGAAGAGTGCAGGCGCTCCCCCCGGTATCCCATTGAATATTTCCGGGTGCCGGCCAGGGAATGCCGCCCGAGGGAGGCATCAGCGGAATATTTCCGGTCGTCTCTGACGGATTGTTCCACCTCCGCCAGCACGACCCCGTGACGGTATCCGAGCTTCCCTGTCCATTCATCAAATTTGAATCCGGTCGCAGCGCTGTCAGGACCCGAATCCCTGCGCTGTTCACCCTCATACAGAACCTGGGCGGCCAGACCCAACAGGCCGGCCTGGACATCGCCTTTCTGTCTGAGCCACCAGCCGGATTCCGAACTTTGGAGGTCGCGGGTGGCGATGCGCTCCACTGTGTAATTCATCAAAGGGAGGTGGGATTTGACGAAATGAACGGAAAGGGCTTTTCTCGAGGATTGGGCATCGCCGCGCGAGAAATCTCCCAGGGATCCCTCGAAGGTCAGGTCCTTGACCGGGCTGAGCAGGGTTTCAATTTCCCTGCTCCGTTCCCCCCAGTTTCTTCCCTCTGATACGCCCCATTTTCTGCCGTGCTCGATTTCCTCGGACCGGCCAAGCGTTCTGAAACGTTCGCCGGTGCGCCTGATTTTCGCGGTCAAGCCAAAACGGCTGATACCCAGGCCGAAGGCCTGCAAGGGCCTTTCCTGCATCTCAAAAACGCCGGAATAGGCGTTTCCACTGTTGTCCCCATCATCCCTTCCGGAATACAGATTGAGGTCCTGTTCGCTCACAGCCGCTTCCCCACGTATGGAAATCCCCTCGGCCGCCTTCAGCGAATAGGCCAGCCCGGCCGTCTGATGCATGCGGGCGAGGGGTAGCCGGACAACAGGCAGATAAGTCCCCCTGCGGGGCCCCTCATAACGGTAAATACCGTATCCCTGGAAGCTGTAATCGCCGTTGCCGTACCCGACATGACTGAACTGAACGTGATAATCCCCCTGATTCTCACCTGCATACCGGTAAACAGGGATTTCATAACCCGCATCCAAAACATAATCGCCTTTTCCGGCGCCCACTTCCCTGGCCCCGTTTACGGATGCGGAATCCGGATCATCTCCAGCAGCGGACAGGGCCGCCCGGTAAGCGTCGGTCAGTGGGATGTCGATCGGATTCTCCTTGTCGTCCGCCTCACGCAGGAACGCAGCCTCAAGCCGGATGCGGTCTTTCCAGAACCTGGTTTCGCCGTGCGCGCCATAAACGGATTTCTGGAATTTCTGAGTGGAGTATTCGAAATCCACAGTGATGCGGGAATCCCCTGTGATCAGCCTGTGCCTCGTAAAGGTGACCTGTCCCAGACTGTATTCGATCACGTAGTCGTTGTCCTCTCCCCGCGTCATGGATACGCCGTTTATCCATACCCTCTCCGTGCCGGCTAGGACGATGATGTCCGTCTCGCCGTTGGTGCCTGCAAGCTGATAAGGGCCCTGGTTTCCTTCCCGTCCTTCGAAATGATTCGTGGCGAATTGACCCTTGGAAGCGGCTGCCAGAAGGCTGACCCGGCCGAGGGATGATTCCCCTGTGGCAAGCGCGCCCTGCAGCTTCCGGGAATATCCGGAAAACTCCATGCCTGTGTTCGTAAAAACAAGGTCCCCCAGATTCGCCTGAAAATGGGGGGCCTTGATGTTGACGAACACCTTGTCGATCTCCTGCAATGTCTGTGTATTGCCCTCCGGTTGTATGGGTGTGTTTTGATCGGTCAGGGAGGCGGTGACCTCCACATCCCGGGCGATTTTTCCGGATACCTGGAATCGCAGCCCGGACTGCAGCCTCATGCCCTGATCCGTGCCCACGCTCAATCCGCGGAACAGGGTGCCGCTTCGCTGCAGATCCCGGTCTCCGGTCTCGTCCAGGTCTTTTCCGGACGGCCTTGACAGGGGCATCCGCGCTGAAGGAACAGCTGCGGAATCTTCCGCCTGCTGCATGCCGTCCGATACAGTCCATCTCCGATACCGTGTATTGAGGCTGAAAGGCCGGTACTGGAAGAGGGCGAATATCTTTCTGCCGGGTTCAGGAGCCCTGTCAAACCGGACAGCCCCGGGCATGGATAGAACGGTGAAATCCGGGATAGAGGGTCCGTCCAGGGAATCCGAACGGACGATGACGGTGCCGTGCACCGGGACATTTTTACCGAGGAAAAAAAGATCCGTCCGGCCGTCTCCGGTCCAGCAGGTGTCTGCGGTCCAGGGATTGAATGGAAAGAAGTATCTTTGAGCGGGAGGATTCTTCTTCAGAAGCAAGGCCGGCGAATCCGCGGCTTGCAGCAGGGTGGAGAAGCGGATCGAACCCCCTGCCTCCCTGCTCATTGAAAATTCTCCCCTGCTTGCATCCGGAATCGTCAAATCCTGCGCCTGCATCAGGGAAAACGGAAAGAGGAAAAGAAGGATGTCGGCCTTTAATCTTTTCATTCGCCGCGATGCGTCATTTGGAACAGCATGATGGAACAGGACATGCGGTCCAAGATGTAAAGGCGGCCCTTCCAGAAAGCGGCATCCACGGGTTCGCGGAATTGGGAATAGAGAAAGCCTTCCAGCTTCGGCCTGCCGATCATGCCGCCGTTTTCGCTGAAAACCAACCATTCGCCGCTACGGCCGACGGCCAAGACCAGTTCATCCTCCAATCCCGTCATCCCGGCCGGCTCTGGAACCGAGCCGGCGACCGTACGGCGGAGAAAATTACCATGGGTGTCATACAGGACAATGGACGGATCATCCCTGTCGCTGATCCAGATGCTGTTCCGGGTGATGAGCATGCGAAAGGGATCGGACAGGCTTCCCTCGCCGGAATCAAAATCCCCGAAACTCCGCAGGGGGGAGCCGAGAATATCCAGTTTCAAAACGCGCCTGTTTTCACCGTCAAGGCAGAGCAGTTCGCCCTGATCCGATAGACCCACATCCCGGGGAAAGCCGAAACGCAAGGCGAGAGGCCAGGAATCGGACGAAGTCAGGGATGCCAGAAAATGCAGGTCCTTGTCATACCGTTCGATTCGGCCGTTCCCGTAATCCGCCACGAACACATCCAGTCCGTTGCCGGCGCATACGGCGACCGGCCTGTCGAATTGCTCCCTGTCCCAGCCGAATCCCCCGACGGACGCGAGACAGTTGCCGGCCGCATCCCATTTCTGAATCCGGTTGTTTCCCGTGTCCGCCACATACAGATTGCCGGAAGGATCCACGTCGAGGCCTTCCGGGGCCTTGAACTGGCCGGGTCCGCTCCCTGCTTCGCCCCAGGACGCCAGATAGGTGAACCGGATTCGAGCCTGCGGAGCACTATAGTCCCCGGCTGAACCGTTCGCCGCCCAGAGGAAGATCAGGAAAAAGACGCTTTTCATGAGAGGATTTCCGCCGGTTGAAATCCATCAACCGGATTGCGTTGAGCCCGGAGAAGCGGGCAATGCGGATGCAATGATTTTCTGCAGGGTTTCGGGAAGCGATGCCAGTTGTTCCTCACCGAGAAGATCCGTTTGCACGGCCGGATGGATGTGAAGCGTAACCGCAGAGGGCCTTATCCTGTGACTTTCCTCGAAAATGCGGTAGGTCCCATTGAGGGTCAGGGGGACGATGGTCACTCCCGCCCTGGCGATCAGCTTCAGGTTCCCTGTCTTAAACGGATTCATCCGGGGCCCGCGGCTCCTCGTTCCCTCCGGAAAAATGGCGAGTGTGTTCCCCTCCTTGATGCGTGCGATACCGCGGTGGATGCCGGCCAGGGATTTTCGCGCATTTTTCCGGTCGATGAAAATGCAGTGCAGCGCAATCATCCATAGGTTTAAAACCGGCACTTTCCGGAGTTCCTTCTTGGCGATGAATCCCGTCCGTCGCGGAATATAGCCCAGCACCAGCGGGATATCCATGGAACCCTGGTGATTGCCGATCAGGCAAATTTCATCGGAAGGCGGCAGGTTCTCCCTGCCGCTCACCTTCACACGGCTTCCTGTCATGAAAAGAATATTCCTGGCCCAGATGCCGGTCATGCACGTCACGTACTTCTTGACCAGTTTCTTGCCTGGGAGGGGCAGGAACAGGACGTAGGGGATCCAGAACGGGATGGAAAGCAAAAAGGTAACGAAAATATAAACGACATAGAGGGCTGTGCGTATCATGGGGGCTCCGTCCGTGAAATCGCTTAAAAGATCCGCCGGATGCCGGCATTTTTTTCAAGGATTCTGGAACATCAATACGGCAGAAAGATCCGTTCTGACAAATCCTTCGGGAATGCGGAACTGGGATGCGGATACCGTTTGATTTTCAATCCGTGTGACCGTCATGCTCTCGCCCGCCACCTGAAGAATTTTCATGGGGAATCCCTTCTGAAGAAGCCGGATATAGGTCTCGCTGGTTTCGTAGGACATGCCGATTTCCAGGCCCGCCATGGCCGCAGAGAACTTCTGCAGCCGGTGATAATTCAGGTCTTTCAGAACCGAAATCCCCGAAATCCAGACAGTCTCCACCAGCTGTTCGTCTGCGAACACCTCGAAAATTCTCGTGGCGATCCCGCTGATCTGCTCCTGCCTGCCCGTATCCCTGACAATCACCTTCGGCGGGGTCACCGGCAAATGATCCTGACCCCTATCCTGGAATTCCGCCTGCCTTTCGCGGATGTAGGCTTCGGCAATGGAACGCTGGTCCGGAGGCAGATGATTCAGATCCTTTTCCAGGTTTTTCACCATGGAATGGTCCCGGGCCGGATGCAGGTCGGACGGCCTGCCCTGGAAAAAAACCTTCCTTGCAGGAACGAGAATGGCCAGTGTCTCCTTCTCAAGGTTCATCAGCATGACCGTCCCGCCGCCGGTGATGCGCATCTGATTGGACGCGATGACGATCGTTTCGGTCGCGCCGGATTCATGCACCTGGTGAATGACCCAGCCTGCATGAAGGCCTGAGAAAAATCCGGTGACAACCAGACTGGCCAGCAGCCTTGCGGGCCTCGCCATGTTCGTCGGAAACAGACTCCCTCCCATCCGGTTGTTGATCATTCGACAACAGCGGTGGTATAGATGTCAAACCCCGCTTTTTTCAAAAAGGTCCTGTCGAGGCATCGACCGACCGGGACCCACCAGCCCGGCGCCCGGTTCGGGACGATCCAGCCGT
>JAFGEX010000268.1 GCA_016931355.1 bacterium | reverse complement strand
GAATCCGTCGCGGCGCTTCGGATTTCTGAATCCGGTGCTCTATGTCTACTTCGAAATATACGGCCTTGCCCCCGCGCAGGACAGTCTTCTGTCCGTGGCCTACTCCGTGGAAAACGATTCGGGCCGTACCGTGAAATCCGTACCGGCTGTTTCGATACGGACGCCCGGGACCAGCGCCTGCATTCTGCACGGGATCGACGTGTCAACCCTGCGGTCCGGCGTGCATGCATTGAATGTACAGGTCGGAAGGGGCTCCGGGATGCCTGTATCCCTGTCGAGGCCTTTCGAAATCCTCCAGATGGATTACCTTTCGCTTCAACCCCGCCTCGACCGCAGTCAGGCCGAGGCCGCAGGCCGCATTCTCAAGTCCATTGCATCACCGGCCGAGGCAGCCCTGTATGAAGACCTGCCGCTGGCCGGAAAGGAACAGTTCCTGATCCGGTTCTGGAAAAGAAGGGATCCCACCCCCGGCACACCCGAGAACGAGGCGCTGGAAGAGGTGAAACGGAACCATGCATACGCCGACGCCCATTTCGGCTGGGGGAGGCAGGAGGGATGGACCACGGACCGCGGAAGGGTGCTCATTCAATACGGAATGCCGGATGAGATCGACCGCAGCGTTTTCGAAGCGGAAACCAAACCCTACGAGGTGTGGACCTATCAGAGGGAGCGGTTGTACCTTTTTGTGTTCGGAGACGTCAATGGAAACGGGCAATACATCCTGCTCCATTCCAACAAGGAAGAAGAGATCCGCAACGAGAACTGGTTGAGTCTGTTGAGAGGACTTTGACACCGGATCAACAAGAGAGGAAGCAAGCAGCCATGGCGAGCAAAATTTTTTCCTTGGGGGGAAAACCATCCGGCCGGGATCTTGTCGTCCTGATCGGCCTTTTCTTCGCCTGCCGGAAAAATGACGCGCCTCTTGCGCCCTATGCCGGCCGGCCGGAGCTTTCCGGATTTCAGATCGAGGCGGGGTCTTTCGCGCCGAAAATGACCTGGATCGGCGGTTACGTCTCCGCGCTCGGCGTGAACAGGGGATCAAGGGCGGCGCTGGATTCCACCCTGATCTGGCTGATTCATGCGCAGGGTGACGGGGTCCGTTTCCCGGTTCAGTTCGGGACTCTTCCGGCCGGCGTCGAGGACCTCACCCTCTCCTCGGGCGGGATTCCGGAGGACAGCCTGACTGAGGACAATCCCTACACCTTCTGGCTCCTGAAGGAAACCGCCTGGGAGGCGGTTCTGCAGAACCCGGGGAAAGACTGGCTGGCGGATCCGCAGTTGCCGGAGGGGACGGCCGTCCTCCGTGACGACACGCTGCACATGGATCCCTATCAATGCCTGATGCAGAACCGGATGCTCGACGTTTACGTGAACATCAGGGACTTCAAGACATTCGGCCGTCTGGCGATCCTTCAGCTCGGGGAGCCGAAGACGAGCAACCATCCTGTATTTTCATGGACGATTCAGCAGGCCGGAGTCACGGACACGCTGGTCGCAGCGCTCGGTCTGGTCAAGGCGGACTCCTACAAACCCGACAAGTTGGTCTGGGAGGTCTGGTCCGAAGAACAGACCGGCGCGGCGCCTGTTTACGGGAAAAAGAACGTCATCTCCGCTCCGGTCCGGTTCGGACAGACTTTTCCGGAAACACGGGCCTTCACGGAGTACCCCGAACAGGGGCTGGAGAGAAACAAAACGTATTACCTCTGGATCGCATCCAGCGGATGGGACGGGCTCAAGCACAGCAGGGCGGCCAATTTTTACGCCTACGCTTCGTTCAACACCTGGTAAACCGGAGAACCGACATGAAAAAGAAGCGCCTTTTCATCATACTCTGGGCGGCCGCCGCCGGCATCCGGCCGGCCGTGTCCGGGGACACGGATTGGCTTTACCCGGCCGGCGCCTCCGTTCTTTCGAGGAACGGACTGTTGATCGCCGGCACCGGCGAATCGGGGAACGTGCCGGCCAACCCGGCCGCCCTGGCCTTCATGCAGGGGACCGGCATGGAAGCCTCCCTGCTCATCCGGTCCGGCCGGCAGGAATACAGCAGCCCGGATCACGGATACTACCGGTCTTTTATCAGGAACCGGCCCGGATTCAGCGGCTTCGTGTACGGGTCGCCGATGCAAAAACTCGTTTTTGCCGTCCTGTACGGGCCTCTTGCCGATTTTCACGTGGAATGGCCGTTCGCCATGGTTCGGGAGAAGGAAGGGAATGCATTCGTCGAAGGCTTCGAGATGACGCACAGGCTGGAAATCCGGGCGATCGCACCCACCGTCGCCTTCCGGGCGGGCCGGGCGGCATTCGGATTCGCAGCCGATTTTTACGATGTCTATCAGCGAATCGCTTTTCCCCTGGCGAGCCCTGACTGGCTGCAGGGCAGGGGACTCCCCGGCTATCAGTTTTCGTTCAGCCGGGATGCCCGGGCGTTCGGATTCCATGCTGGATTGACGCTTGACCTCTCCGGGCGCATTCGTTTCGGCGCGGGGCTGCGAAGCGGATTCAGCGCCGACCTGGAAGGGAAAGCTTCGACTCCCCGTTTCGTGGAGCTGGATACGCTGGCAGGAACAACGGACCTGGCCGGGTCATTCGAGATGCCCTGGATTCTCGGATGCGGCATGGTTTTCCGGGCCACGGAGAAACTCGAATTCAACCTGGATGCCATGGCCTGGCTCTGGTCCGGCGTCGGGCAGAGCATGTCGTTTATATTTAAAGACGGCTGGTGGCAGGACAGCCTATCCGTCCGTGATTCCTATACCGGCATTTCGGCAGACCGGATGCCCATGCCCGGCTCGACCGGCCTCGCATTCGGCCTCGGCTGCGCTTACGCGGTTCCGGGTGGATGGATTCTGCGCTTCGGATACAGGTTTCAACAGAGCCCCAACACCGTCTCCACATTCAGCATGCTGATGCCCGAGGTGGACCGCCACTGGATTTCGGCCGGGCTCGGCTGGTCGGATGGGAAATACCGCCTGGACGCCGCCCTGGCCTATGGATTCGGCGTTTCCAGGGAAGCGGCGGAATCCGGAAATCCGGTGGCCGCTGGCCTGTACGATTCGAAGGGCTTCGTTCCGTCATTGACCGTCAGGGTGGGTTTTTGAAAAAGAATCAGAGGAGCGTGTCGATACATGGATAAACAGGAACAGGCGAGGAGGTGATCCGATTCAGGCACAGGAGAGAGGATGAGTCGTATTGAAAAAGGGTAGGTGCGTTCAAACAATCGGTTGGAGGGTCAGATGAAAAGAGTATTCGGTGTTGTCATGACGGGGATTCTCCTGTCGGCTTTTATTTGTCCGATTGCCGCACAGGACGTGGTCCGCAAGGTGGTGGACGTTCCGAAGGTGGATCCTGCGGCGATCGTGATCGACGGGAAGATGGACGAGGCGGTGTGGG
>JAFGEX010000267.1 GCA_016931355.1 bacterium | reverse complement strand
CGGATGCGCCGGCGGATGGTTCGCATCCCGCGCCCCCCGGTCCAAAATCCTGCGAATCATTTTCCTCGGTTGCTTCGGATTCTCCTGCACCCTGATTTTTGCATTGCTGACCACAGCCGCCTACACGGCGATGTCCGGCAGCGGCGCAGCCGGTCTCGCAGCCGGACTCTTGCAGGGATCCGGTTTCTATGCAGCGCATCTGGTTACCAATACGCTCTTTTTCATGATCCTGATGCCGGTCGTGTTGCAGGGCCTGCCGGCTGCCGGTTGGTCCGGCCAGAGAGAACGCTCATCCGTCAGGCGGTGAAGGAAACGGACATGCGATACAGATTTGCCGTTATCATCCTCATCCCGTTGATTTTCACAATCCTGCAAGGCATCGCAGCCGCGGACTCGACGGCGACGGGTGACCGGGATGAAATCCATCTTTGCAACCTTTCGGAAACAGCGGATTGGATTTCCGTTTTGCCCGGGATCTGGACCAGAAGCCTGGGCAGCCCCGGACAGACGGCGAACCTGCGGGTGCAGGGGGGGGAATTAAGCCAGTCCCGGATTTTTCTGGACGGACATCCCCTGATCGATCCCTTCAGCCGGATGACGGATCTGAATCTCATCCCCCTCGAATCCATCGGCGGAATCGAACGGCATACGCCGGGTGGATCAATTGAATCCGCAGAAGGCATCCACATCGAGACGCGCGAGATCCCGGGTCAAAAACCATACACGCGGTTCGTCTATCGGAATCATGTGTTCCGCGGTGCGACCGGTATGGATATGGAACATATCGACGTGACGTTCGGCCAGCATGTGACACGCAAAATCCGTTTCGCAAGCGGCATCTCGAACCGGAAAATCGCGGAGGAATTCCCGGGATTGACGTCGAAACCGCGGCTGCTGCGCGCAAAAATCCGCTATTCACCCTCGCCTGCAGTCCGCATCGACTATGCGGCGTACAATGCCGTATTGGAAAACGATCTGCCCTATCCCGTGCGCATGCCCTCAGATACGCTGATCCTGCAATCCCCGGTCCGCAAGCAAAACCGGACGGATCATTTGGGGGACATCCGGGTGGATTGGAAAGGGATGCGCAACCGTTTTTCCGTCACCCACAGCTCGGCAACCCATGAATTGAAGGATCTTGCCCTGTCCGCCAGATCCGTTTTCCCGGTGCGCATGACCCGTTTTCAATGGACACAGGACCCGGACAGCCTGCCTGTGAACTGGGGCACGACCTATCAGGATGAAGCTCTTGAACTGACGGGAAGTTCCGGTGCCTCGCAACATTTCTGGGAAATCTTCCTGGGATGCAAGCAGAATTGGCATGAACGTATCGGTTCAAATGCCGGGATACGCTGGATCCGCATTTCCAGGAGGTCCGAATGGGACGGATTCGCCCGGATTCAATGGAAGGTCCGGTCGCAGATCGGATTTTGGACATCCCTGGATCGCGATTTGAAACGCCCGTCTTTGGGGGAAATCCGGGGCGTCCCTTTCCTGCCCGTCCCGTTCGACAGGGCGGACCGGTTTTATCTGCTGGATCCCAGCCGGCCGCTGCTGCCGAACGGCGCATTGCGGCCTGAGAAAACAGACCGGCTGCAGATCGGACTTGACTGGAAACCCTCCATCCCCCTGAAGATTTCTTTGCTTGCCTTCATGCGCAAAACACGCGGCCTCATCGTTCTCGAAGCGTCCGGGGAAAGCCTGATACACCGGAACGGGCCGGGCCAGCAGGTCACAGGGCTGGAGGCCGGCGCAGAAGCGCGTGTCTTCGGCCTGAAGGCCGAAGGGACATTGAACTATACAAAGGCCGTGGATGCGGATAACAGCCCGCTTTATGAAAGGCCTTCGTTCTGGGGATGCGCATCCATCTCCTGGACAAGGCCTTTTTTCGAAAACGATCTCGTTGTCTGCACCGGACTCAGCGGCCGGTTTTCCACCGGGTACTGGATACTCACCGGATCGTCCTTGAACGATGTCCGGGCGGCGTGGGTGGCCCAGTCATCCGTACTGGACTACCGGACCACCCTGGTCTTTCTCAAATACGCCAGGTTCACCCTGGCTGTGGACAATTTCCTGAATCTGGAAGTGTCCCCCTATCCGGGCCTTTTTCTGCCAGGCAGGACATTCCGTCTGGAGGTTGACTGGGAGCTGTTTGACTGAACTGGAAAAGCCGCCGGTTTGTCCGTCATCCGCATGGGACGAGAGGGCAGGAGGATTGAAGCCACCCGGCGGCGAGCTGCCTGGGAATCTTCGATCTGTATAAAAAAAGACATTTGTATTCGCTCGCTTACCCCGGGGCAAGCCTAAGGGGAATACGCTCGCTGTCAGATTCAACGCCCCGGATACCCGACGGCCGGACCCGTTTATGAAAGGAGGTCCAAAGCACAGCGAATATTTTGTCAATCCGTTTGATTGTTCGACGAACATGAAATCCTGAGCCGGGAAAACGGTGCGAATCCGCTGCAGCCCCGCTACTGTAATCGGCGACGAAAACCCATACGCCACTGTTTCTTCAAAGAAAGAAACGGGAAGGCAGGCGAGTAGGCTTGAGCCGTCAGCCAGGAGATCGGCAGGATTTCGAATCCCCCACCCCCTTTCGAGGGAAAGGAAAGGAGAAATCATGAGAATGGAAGCCCCCGGCCGCAAACGGCTCACCCTCTTCGATCCGCAGGGAAAAAGACATCCGCATCCGGCCGTCTGCCCCGCGGCAAGACGCGAAGGATGCACTCGCCGTCACATCCCGTTCCGCCCCTTCGTCTTTCTGCTTTTCGCCGTGATCCCGGCCTTTTCCGCAAATGCCGGCAGTCCGGAGACATCCCTGTCCGGTTTCATCACGGACGCGGAAACAGGCCGGCCCATACCGGACGCCAATGTCTGGATTGAAGAACTGAAAACAGGAACAGCTTCCGGGGACGGCGGCTTTTTCTGCATCAAGGGCCTGCCGCCCGGGGATCACACCGTGCTCGTACGCGTCATCGGATTCCGCACCGAAACCAGGCAATTGACCGTCGGCGCGGACACCCGGGAGCATTTCCTGCTCAAAGCGGAACCGGTCGCCGTGGATCCCCTGCTCGTCACTGCCACGCTTTCCGATCATCTCCAGTCCCAGGTTTCAGCTGCGTCTGAAATACTGACCGGTCCGCGGCTGCGTGAAACCGGCGGGAACACGGCTGCGGAGATCGTCCAGTCCGCACGCGGGCTTTTCTTGAAAAGCTATGACTCCGTCACAGGCAGCCAGGTCCCGTCCATACGCGGGTCCAATCCGGAACAGGTGCTGGTCCTGCTGGACGGCCAGCCGCTCAACATGGTGCAGGGCGGCGGCGTGGATCTCAACAGCATCCCGGCCGAGGCCCTGGAGAGGGTGGAAATCGTCAGGGGGGGCCATTCCGCGCTGTACGGGACGGATGCCGTGGGCGGCGTCATCCACCTGATCACCAAGGACAGCGTCCCCCTGCGCGGATTTTCGTACGGCACCTCATCCACAGTCGGATCCTTCGGTCTGCGCAATGTGCATCTGAACGGCGTGCAGAGACTGGGCCCGTTTTCCCTGGGCCTGGATTACAACAGGCTGCAATCGGACGGGGATTTTTCATACAGCCTTCCCGGGGGCGGCGGTGAAGCCAGACGGGCCAACAACGACTACCTGGGGGAACAGGTCTTTTTCAGGGCGGCCTGGAAACCCGGACCCAAAAACGATTTCCGCTTTCTCGCGCAGCTGATGCAGACCGGCCGCGGCGCGGCAGGCTCCCTCTCCTATCCCTCGGCCGCGGCGCGCAGGGACGAGGACAGGAGAATCCTTTCCCTGCAGGTGGAAAACCAGGTCTCGGACGTCATCCGCACCCGGACGCAGGTGTTCCATCAATTCTATGATCACCGCTACCGGGATCCGGGCGCCTGGATACCGGAAAACGACAGCCACAAGACCCTTCAGAACGGCCTGCATATCCAGATCCAGGCCAGTCCCGCCCGTCCCCTGCGGCTTGCGGCAGGCGCCGAAATCCGCGCGGATGAATTAAACAGCACGAAGTTCGCCCTGCGCAAACGGGACACCCGCGCCGTGTTCATCCAGTCTGAATGGACCCTTCCGGAAACCGTCACAGGCGCAGGCATGAAATGGAAATGCATGCCCGCGCTTCGTTATGACTCGTATTCGGACATGGGCGGGAAGGCCTGTCCGAAAATCGGTTTTCTGGCCACTCGAGGCCGGGTGTGGGAATGGGCCTTGAAGGCGAATGCCGGCAGGTCCTTCCGTGTCCCCAGCTTCAACGATCTTTACTGGCCGGAGGATGCATACACGGCCGGGAATCCGGACCTGTTGCCTGAGACAAGCCTCAACATGGACCTGGGCGCCTCCTGCAGGCGGTTCCGTTCCTCCCTTCTGGAGCTGGAGGCGACGTATTTTTACAACCGTTTTTCGAATCTGATCGAATGGTCGCCGGACGATGCAGGCAAATACGTGCCGCAGAACATCGGCCTGGCCGTGGTCACGGGATTCGAACAGGCTGCCGGATTCCGCATGCCGGGCGCCGGCTACGCCAGGGTCTCGCATACGTTCATGAAAGCCCTGGATAAAACCCCGGGATCGCAAAACCTGGAACGCAGGCTGATATACCGGCCTGACCACAAATGGGATCTGGTGCTCGGATTCGAGATGCGGGGCGCATTCCTCAACCTCGATTACAGACGGGTGAGCCGGAGATATGCGTCCAGGGACAATCAAAAATCCCTTCCGGCCTACAGCCTGCTGGGGGGCAATCTGGGGGCCTCAGCCAGGCTGTTCGGTGTCCGGACGGAAATCAAACTGCAGGCTTTCAACCTGCTCAACAGGTCCGTGGTTTTGGTGGATGATTACCCCTCCCCCGGACGGGAGTTCCGCCTGAGCCTGGGTCTGAATTATTGATTGGACCCCGGGGTGGACCCCGGGGTTCACTCTCAAACGAAGTGGAGTCCCTTGAAGGTGAACTCCCCTTTAAAAAGATGAGACGCATGGGAAGGCTGCCGCAGCATTTCAATGCCTCGAGAACCCCGGGGTCTGACCGATGAAACGGGTCCTCTACCATTTCAAGGATTTCCTGGCCGGGCATTTCGAGGGGCCGGTGCGCAAGCTGCCGCTTCACGCGCATCTCGGATGCCCGCACCGGGATGCCGAAACCGGCTCCGGGGGCTGCATCTACTGCTACAATCCCGGGTTCAGCGGCATCGCGGACGCCGGTGCCGTTGATGTACGGGCGCAGCTGCGGACAGCCATTGAAAAACACAGGGCAAAAGGCGGCAAGACCCGGTTTATCGCCTATTTTCAAACCGAAACAAACACCCATGCGCCGCTGGAAACCTTGCGTGATCTGTGGGAAAGCGTACTGGAATATCCGCAGGAAATCATTGGTCTTTCGGTTTCCACGAGGCCGGACTGCCTCTCAACCGAAATCCTTTCCTGCCTTTCGGATTTTTCCGGGAAGCTCATGGTGTGGGTGGAAACCGGCCTCCAATCCGCGAATGACAGGACACTGGAACGCATCAGGAGGGGCCATGACGTCGAATGCTTCCGGCATGCAGCGGATCTGATCCGGCGTCACCCGGCCCTGCTGCACTGCGTCCACATCATACTCGGGCTTCCGGGAGAAAAACTCGAGGACATGCGTTCCACAATCGCCGAGGTGAACCGGGCCCGGCCGCACGGCGTCAAGATCCATCATCTCCAGATCGTCCGGCATACGGAT
>JAFGEX010000266.1 GCA_016931355.1 bacterium | reverse complement strand
GAATCCGTGCCGAATTGAAGTTTCTGCGCCTTGATGTGATAGGGATTGGGCACGATGCGTATCGATTCCATGTTCTCCTTTGCCTGCCTGCGCAAGTATGCCGGCTCGTTGGTCCGCGTGAAAAACTTGCTGCTGACCAGGGGCACGCCCGGTTCATAATCGTTCTGAGTCCCGTCATCCTTGCTGACCACATAATAATAGTATTTGTATCCACGGTCCGCAGTGGTGTCGTCATAAGCGTGCACAACGTCTGAAGCGCCACAGGAAAATATCTTGTGATAAAAGGTGTCGGGCTTGTTCACGGCCCTGAAGATCTCGTATCCGTCAAAATGATCCGCATTGTCCGCATTATCCGCCCATTCCAGGCTGATCTTGTCTCCTGCCGAAGTCACCCTGAACCATTCCGGGGGAGGAGGAGGCTGCGGGATCACATATCCCTTGTTGTAGGTCTCGATGGCCCTGCGGAAGGCCTTGAATAAAGAATCCTTCGCTGTGAGCACCCATGCCTTTTTATAGGCATTCTTGTCCGTGGAGACACTTCCGTCCGGCATGGTGAAAGGGGAACGGTTGTTGAACCAGTTGCCGCCTACCTCGAGGTTCTTTTCCCGGGACAATCCGCCCACCGCTTCGGCGAACACGAGGACAACGCTGTCTCCAGGCGCCAGGGTATAGGGCCCGAATCCCTGACCGGCTGAAACACCGCCCGCGTCTGTTGTCCAGGTGTCCGCAAAGCTGTCTCCGACAAGCTCGGCGTGTGTCTTTTCGGGATGCGGAGCGACCATGTATTCGGTGTACTTTTTGGTCATGGACTGGGCGTCATATTGGTTCGAAATTTTCATGGGTGAATCCGAGAGGATGAACCGGGTGCATCGGGGCTGGTAGCGATCATCCGATGGGTCGCTTGCGGATCTGTCCGCATGCAGGGTCACGGTTCCCGCCATGCGCGCCGCTCCCATCGTCCCCGAAACCTTGTTGTCGGGGGCTCCCCAGTCATCCCATGTGGCGGAGGAAAAGGGGCCGTACCAGGCGTACTGCGCCCTGAATTCGAAGTCGGCGGCAGTCGGATCCGTGCCTACGGTGTGGTTCACCGTGTTCTTGCCCCAGCTGACCGAAGCGGCGGGACACCAGTTTTTCTTGAATCCTTCGTTCGCGATCGCATATCGTAGCCAGAAATGGAACGCGCAATCCGTCAGCGTGCGTTCGATGCGCGTTCCTTTCAAATCGATGATTCCCGTGTTTTTGAAACTGTATTCGTAAATGAAATAATTGCCGTGATTCTGCTGGCTGAAGGACATGAGTTTCCGCGTCAGGGTGATGCCGATCGTCGTATGCAGCTGATTGATGATCATCCGGTCCGCGGGCAGATCGGGATCGATCTCGTCCACGATGTCCTGCAATTTCATATCGGATGCCTCAAGCCCGTCAACGGTCACCGTCGGCGAATAGAACCGTCCGATCATCTTGAATGCGCCCGGCACGGGCATGATCTCCGTCTTGGGATTGGCAATCGCCGTACCCGCTCCGACCACCTTATAAGGATAGGTGATGCCCTTCACCGGGTCGGCGAAATTGGTTGTCCCGATCCACATGGCCTTGGCGGCCCAGCAGTCCTGATACTGGAACTGGGCAGGCCACCTGAGGCCGTCGTTTTGTTCGGGGAGATTCCCGGTTCTGTGCATCTCCACTTCAGCACCTTCGATCGCGAACGTGGACTGCAGATCGTTTACGCAAAGCCATTTGACGGCCAGACTCCGGTACCTATCCTGGCCGCAGGCATCCCGGCCGGACAGCCCCAGCAGAACAAGAGCCGTGAAAATAATCCCGGCTGGATTCGGGTATCGATGGATTCTTCGAATGTTCATGGTGTTTTCCCTTCAATTGTCATGGAATGGGGTCATCACAGACTGAAGGTGGTTCGAATGCCGAAAAAGATCTGTCTCGGATTCAGAAAATTGAAATAGCTCTGATTCGGCATGTCGATGTAAGCCTTATCGTCCAGGATTTTCTGCATCCTCCCCTTTTCGACCTCGGCCCACTCTCCGGCTGCAGGCTCCATGTATTTTTGCGTGTTCAGGTCATAATAGATCAATCCGTCCACGATCGTCTCGTTCGCCAGGCTTGCGGTCTGCCGGATCGGCTGGTAGGGGATCGGCTCGCCGTCGCCGCCGATCTTCCGGTAATCGCCGACCTTGTCCTCGCCCGGTATGTTGTTGTAGGCCCCGCTTTTCGGCAGGTGCAAAGATTCGAGATAGGCGATCTGGTCCAGGGCATTGTAGAATCCGGCGCCCGACAGGTACCGCGTGTTGAACAGGTTGTTCACTTCAGCGAAAAGGGTGACTTGAACCTTGTTCATGTTGAACGTCTTGTTCAGCGTCAGCTGGACGTCCGTAAAGTCCCTGATCTTCACGTTCTGAAACACACCGCGGGCGTTCGTGTTGTTCCAGGTGAAATACCCGCCTGACCGCCATTCTCCGATAAGCGTGACCGACCAGTTCTGAATGGGATTGCATCCCAGCAGCTTCGGCCCGAATCCGGCCGGCGTATGCAGGGCCAGATGCGCCCTGGCATAGGGCCTGGGCAGGGGCTTTTCCTGCTGATAGATGTCCTTGTTCTGCTGCTCGTATCTTCTCTGCTCGGACATGCTTTCGAATACAACCGGGACTCCGAATTGGCCCGCCGTATTGACCTGATAGGTGTAGTTGAGGAAGGCGGTCCACCACCTGCCTGTGGTTTTTCGCAGGGTGAGCTCGAATCCGCGTATGTCCTCATAGCTGGTGTTCGCGGCCTTGAAATAATTGGCCTGGCCGTCCGCGCTGATGTACTGCACGAACGCCTGCTGGTCCATGATGTCGTGGTAGAACGCGGCCAGCTGCACCAGGTAATTCGTGTACAGCACGTGATCATATCCCAGTTCGTAGGAGACCGTTTTCGCCAGCAGCAGGTTCGGATCTCCGATGTTGTTCACGCTGCCTGTCGCCCCCCTGCCGATGCGGTACATCTGCTCATAGGTCGGCAGCTGCTTGAAATGGCCGTAGTTGAAGAACAGCTTCGAATTTTCCGTGATGGGATGGGAGATGGAAAGCCGCGGGCTGAGCGACCACTGGGATTTGGCCTTTTGGGAATTGTAGGTTTTCGTCGAATCATAGTTGGCGGAATAAAAGGTTTTGTCGTACACGCCGAGATTCACCCAGTCCATGTTGGCGTTGCTGTAATCCAGCCTCAGGCCCATGTTGAGGATAAAACCCTTGGTCTCCAGCTTGTCCTGAATGTACAGGGCGCCGCGGAGGGGATTGTTCTTGCTCCTCACGAAATTCCGGCCGCCCGTAAAATAGTTCACTTCCCCGTAATTCAGGTTCAGATTGTTGTACACGAACTCCGCGCCTGTCTTGACCAGGTTGCTGAAATTGACCTGGCTGGTCAGGTCGGCCCGGAAGGTCGTCGCACTCGTCTCGCTGTAATCCCGCACTGTACTCGTGTGGCCGCCGAACAGCATGTTGTCGATGCCCGCGTCCGCGTCCGGGTCCCATCCCATGGGCGACTCGTCCGCCCAGTAACCCGGCACGATCTCCTGTACCGAAGCGTCGCTCCGCGGCCGGATGGGTTCTGTAAAGTAATTCCGGGCGATGTGTTCGATACTGGCTTCGTAAAGGGTTTTGGAATTCAGGATATGCGTCCATCTCGCTGCCAGAGAATAATAATCGACCTCAGCGGGGCAGTACCAGGAATCCACGAAAATTCTGCCTGCCCGCTGCTCATTGGTGATCTTGGCGATCTGGAAGGGCGTGCGCATAAAATCCGTGGGGCTCCAGTAGGGGGCGCCTGATATGCCGAAATCCGTGCCGTTGTAATTGTAATCCGTGGCATTGATCGCCACGTTGTAGCTCTTGCCCGCCATGCCGATGATCTTCAGCTTTTTCGAGGGGCTGATGTCGGACGTCAGCTGGCCGAGCCAGTCGTAGTCCAGATAATCCTCCCGCGACAACGGGATGAGCAGCATTTCGCGTTCGCGCCTGTAGGAGGTGAAGAACCGGAGATTGCCGAGTTTCTTTCCGATCACAGGCACAGGCCCGCCGAATCCCGCGTCGATGTTGTAATCCGGCTGATCGTAACTGGGCTGATACCGGTGCTGCCATTTCCAGAGCCTCTGGGCGGCCAGGGGAGTCAGGTCATTGCCCGGATCATCATCAGCCAGAAGCCTGACGGATACGGCGTTCCATCCGTCGAACGGCGGGTACTGGGCCTGCGTATAGGAATCCCAGGTGGTTGTGCCGGTCCAGCAGATCTCATCGTCCAGATAGGGGCGCATCCACATGGAATTGGGATCATAGACGGACATCCCGAAATGCTTGGCCTGCGGGGGGCTCGCCTTGGCCGTGAGGGTGGCGAAATACGAATCCTTTTCCCCCTCCTGTGTGACCAGCTTGATCACGCCGGACCGCACCTGGCCGTACTCGGCTGAAAATCCGCCGCGTTCAAGAGAGACTTCTTTAATCGCGCTCAGGGGGATGCCTGTGATGGGCTGGTTGTTCCTGGGATCCCTGAGCGTGATGCCGTCCACCTGGAAAAGGGCCTCGTCGGCACCGCCTCCCCGTATGGTCAGGCCTTCCTGCACGCCCGCGTTGAGCTGCACGATTTCCTGCACCGTTGTTTTGGGCAGCTCGCGGATTTCTGTTGCGGAAACAACTGCCACGCTGGTGGCCACGTCCTTCTTCATGACCGCCCGCTCAGCCACGATGGAAACCGCTTCGCCGGCCACGGCCTGCGTCTCGAGCACGAAATCCACGGGAGTCGTCTGATCGATGAAGACACGCACGTCAGACACCGTGACCTTCGCGTATCCCATGGCCGTCACCTGCACGGAATATACCCCGGGCGGCACAACCAGAATGGTGTAATTCCCGTTTGCGTCGGATGCGGCGCCCTGAGTGGTGCCGACGATCATGACGTTCGCGCCCACGAAAGGTTCGCCGGTCTCCTTGTCCATCACCGTACCCGCGATCTTGCCGGTCGTCCCGGCCATCAGAGCCGGCATGGCGGCAAGCAGGACGAGGGCAGCGGCTGTCCTGAAGATGCGACTTCTCATGAATGAACCCTCCTTCAACAGATGACGAATAAAAGCAAACGCTCATACCGGCGCGTAATGCCGGAGCGAGTGATTGAATACCCAAATTTCTTTTTTCTGACCCCCAAAACCATCCCCTGAACCTGCAGCACAGCTTCGATCATTTCTATGCAGACTGCCTGACGATCAATTCCGTTTTCAAGACCTTGTGTACCGGGTTTTTCCGGCTCTCACGGTGTATAATCTGATCCAGAAGCATTTCGGCCGCGGATTTCCCGAGAAGATAGGCGGGCTGGCGTACCGTGGTCAGGGCCGGATCAATCATGGATGCCACAGGCCCGTCCGTGAATCCCACCAGGGCGATATCGGCCGGGACGTTCACGCCCTTCTCCTTCAATTTGACGAATGCGCCCAGCGCCACGGGGTCATTGACGCAGAAAACCGCATCCGGCAGGGGATTGAGATGCGACAGCATGGCTTCTGCAGCCGCAGTGCCGTCCTCCTCGTTGAGGCCGGCCTGTATGATCCACTCCGGATGAACCGGACGTCCGTTCTGCCTCATGGCATTTTCATAACCCTGACGCCGCAGGCGGCTGATGGAGAGAAAGGGCGGGCCCGCCATGTGGGCAATGCGCTGATATTCCTTGCCGATCAGATATTCCGTGGCCCTGAACGCGCCTTCCAGATCATCCACCACAACTGTGCTTGCATCCACCTTTTCGCATATCCTGTCGAAGAAGACCAGAGGCATGCCCCTTCGCACGAGTCTCTGAAAATGACCGCAATCCGTTGTCTTGCTCGATACGGATACCAGAAGGCCGGCCACGCGATGGGAAATCAGGACATCGATGTTGTTCGTCTCCTGTTCGAAATCCTCGTTGGACTGGCATATCATCACGGTGTATCCTGCGTGGTATGCGACATCCGTGATGCCGGCCATGATCTCCGCGAAAAAATAATGCTTGACCTGAGGGACCACCACGCCGATGATCTGGGACTGCTTCTTCTGAAGATTTTGCGCAATGGTGTTGGGCCTGTAGTCCATTTCATCAGCTGCAGCCCTGACCCTGGCCTTGGTTTCCTGGCTGATGTCCGGATGATCGGAAAGCGCACGCGACACGGTCGACGGCGAAATACCCAGCTTTTTCGCAATGTCAATAATGGTGGTTTGCCGCATGGGGCGGATACCTAAATCAAATAATTTTCAATAATTGGAATTTATATTATTGCAAACGTTCCCGCAAACGTTTGCAAGATAAGATAAAAAAAATTGGATGTCAAGATGTTTTTTGCGGAATGAAATTTATTATTGCTTCCGGATGTTCCTGCAGGAAAGTTGCGGGTCGAAAATTCCCGATTGAATCTGTCAGCGCTCGCTTACACCGGGGTAGGCGCGCGCATACAAATGCCTTTCCCGTGCAGATCGAAGATTCCCCGCCGCAAGCTGCCGGGAAGCTTCAATCACATCAAGCAGGACTATCCCTTTTTCATCCACCCCCATTAAAAGCCTAAAATGGATTCTCCTGCCCATGGAGACCGCAGGCGCAAGATGAAATGAAAATCCCACGCTGATAAGCTGCCGGGGAATCTTCCGAATCACATTCGGTAAAACTTCTTTGGTCAAAATCTGCAATCGTTACTGGCCTCAGCGGATAGTCCTCCCGGAGGTGAACAGTTCAGCCATTCCCGGCCTGAAGATCAGCCGGTCCGCCAAAGCGATGATTGCCAGCGCCATGGCTGCTGACAGCGCAAGGTCAGATGCTCCACCGAACAGACTGTCCGCCCATCCCCGCGCGGAATCCAGCATGGCCCAGAAGCGGACCCCGGCCGATCCCAGGGTCCTGATCCATTCGAAATATTTTTCCAGGCCGCTGCCTTTCAGAATGATCCAGGCGTATCCTGCGGTCAGGAGTACGCCGGCTGCAATCATGGAGATCCCGAATATCCGCAGGCGGTCCCTTGTTCCCCTCACTGATATCGCGGTGACGATCCGGTCCGCGAATCCGTCCGGAAGGGAAAAATCCGGTTCCCTGGAAAGATAGCCGGTCAGGATCCGCTGAGCTTCTAATGCCTCGCGGCAACGGTGGCATTGCCTCAGATGCAATGCAATCTCATCCGGACATGGATCCGGCCCTGCATCCAGGCAGCTTTGGATTTCTTCTTCAGTCAGATGCTTCATGGCATGCACTCCTCGACCCGGTATTTTTTCATCAAGCTGT
>JAFGEX010000265.1 GCA_016931355.1 bacterium | reverse complement strand
TTCCTGCATGCGGGCCCCCCCGGAAGCGGATACGATGATCAGCGGCATATTCCCTTGCTTCGCCCGGTCCACGGCACGCGAGACCTTCTCGCCCACCACGGAACCCATGCTGCCGCCGATGAAGGAAAAATCCATGACGCCGAAAATCACGGGCATACCCGAGATCGATCCGGTGCCCGTGCAGATGGCTTCCCGGAGCCCCGTTCTCTTCTGCGCGTCCCGCAGCCTGTCCGCGTATCGTTTGGTATCCCTGAATCCCAGGAAATCCACGGCCTCCAGACCGGCATCCGTCTCCTCGAAACTGCCGGGATCCAGGAGGAGACTGATGTAATCCTTTCCCCGGATGCGGAAATGGAAATCGCACGCGCCGCAGACGTAGCTGTTCATCACCAGCTGTTTGCGGTAGATGATCTCGCCGCAGCTCTCGCATTTCACCCAAATGCCGTCCGGGAGCTCCTTCTTCTGCTGCTGAGGAACCAGCCCGGGTTTTTCCCTTTTAAACCAAGCCATGGCATCCCCGCCTATTTCTTTTGTTCAGGCAAAACCTTGGACATGAGAATCGCATCCTCCCCTTCCGCCTGGTAGTACCGTCTGCGAAGCCCTGTTTCAAAGAATCCCAGCTTGCGGTACAGGGACCTGGCCGCCGCATTGCCCTTCCGCACCTCCAGACCCATCCATACCGCCGACCGTTCCCTGGACTCCAGAAAACGCATCAGCGCTTCGGCAGCCCCCAGCCTGCGTCTGTCCGGATGCACGGCGAGATTGGCGATGTGCACCTCGTCCATGACCCGCCATGCGACCAGATAGGCCAGCACAGCCCCCTCCTCCTCCGCGACCAGGCAGATTCCAAAAGGTTTCCGGAGTTCCTGTTCGAACGCCTCTTTGGTCCAGGGCGATGCGAACGACTGTTTTTCTATGGCCAGAACCGGATCAAGATCCGTTTCGCACATCGGTCGTATGGTCATGCGCGGTCCCCGGCCTAAAGGATTCCCTTGAACCGCTTGATGTACATCGGCGCCAGACCGTGCGCATCCGCAATCACGCCGCGCTTCAGGAGTTCGATCCCCATTTCAGCGATCAGAACCCCGCTGGGTATGGAACTTTCTACAGGCATCAGGTGAAAACGGGAATGAAGCCCGTCCTTTCTCCGGAGTACGCTCATCCCCTCCCCGAGCATGGCGATGTCCCCCGGGGGCAGACCGGATGTGATCCGGTCATTCTCACGCACTTTGATCTCCCCCTCAATAGTCCAACCCGATTCTCCGGGCCTGAACAGGCCCAGATAGACCTCGGTCTTCCTGGAAGGGATCGCCACTGCAGCCCGGGAAAACACGGACGGGACCCTCCTCATCAGCCCGTCCATGGTCGGCACAGCCAGCAAGGGCCTGTCCCATCCGAAAGCCAGGCCCTTGGCAAAGCCGAGACCGATGCGCAGGCCTGTGAAGGAACCGGGTCCGATCGAGACGGCGATCCCGTCCAGATCCTGCCCGCGGATACCGGAATCCGACAAAACCCGGTTCACAAGATCCGGCAGCTTTTCCGCGAGGTTGCGGCCCGCATGAACGGTCAGTTCCGCAATCAGGCCCGCATCGCCGGCTGTTCCGACCGTGCAGAAGGGACCGGAGGTGTCCATCCCGAGCGTTCTCATGACCTGAGCCTGATGTTCCGGGACACGGGCACAGTCAGGATGATGCGCCTCCGGTCAGGATCAGCGCCCGCCCTGAGCAGCCGCACGGACAGACGGCTCTCCGGCAGAAACATCTCGCCCCGATCAGCCCATTCGATCAGACATATGCCCCCTGCCTCGAAATGGCCCGCAGGGTCCAGGTCCTCAATTTCCCGCATGGAGGAAATGCGGTAAAAATCGAAATGGTAGATTTTGATCTCCGCCGGGGGATCCGATGCCCCCTTTCCAGCCAGAAAACCGCCGTATTCCTGTATCAAGGTATAGGTCGGACTGGTGACCGGCCGGGTGACGCCGAGACCTCTGCAGACACCTTGCGCCAGCACCGTCTTGCCGCTTCCCAGATCCCCGTACAGGGCGACCACATCGTCTGGTTTTAAAAATTCAGCCAGGGACGCACCGGTCCGGCGCGTGTCATCGGGCCCTGATGAAAAGAATTCGATCTCCTCCGTCCCCGTCCGGTTCACGTCCGGCCCTCCAGCGTAATCAGGGGAAGCACCATTTCCTCGAGTGAAATTCCCCCGTGCTGAAAACTGTCGCGGTACAGGGCCAGGTATTTGTGATAATTGGTCGGATAGACGAAATAATAATCCTCTTTGGCGATCAGGTAATTGATGTTGATGCCCAGCTCCGGGAGCCCGAAAGCCCTGGGATTCCGGATCTCAAGAGCCTGTTTGCCGTCCGCGCGGATGCCGCGTCCGTACTTGTACCGGACGTTTGTCGAAGTCTCCTTGTCCGCATAAACCGTGGAACCGTGCCTGGACCGTATCGAACCGTGATCGGATGTGATGACGATTTTGACGCCGGATTTCGAGGCATCCCTGAGGATTTGAAACAGGGAGGAATGCTCGAACCAGGTGCGCGTCAGGGACCTGAACGCCGCCTCGTCCGGCACGATTTCACGCAGGATCGGGGAATCGCTGCGCCGGTGCGCAACGATGTCCATGATATTGAAAACCAGGGCGGACAGCGGTGCGCTGAGATAGGAGGCGATTGAATTCTC
>JAFGEX010000264.1 GCA_016931355.1 bacterium | reverse complement strand
GGACTGCTGGACAACCGCCTTGAGATGATCCCGGTAACGGTCGAAGACGATGATGTTTCCCGGCTTGATCCCGGCGTCTGTGAGGGAAACGATCACGGCCCGGATCAGCTCGTGCTTGGTGGCCATGAAAGGCCCGCCCAGGCCGTTGACCTTGAGTCCGACGACATCCTCAGGGGATACGAAGCGTTTCCATTGCGCTGTCCGCGTCTTTTCGCCTGTGAAGGCCTGCATGCCCCTGTCGAGCATCTCGAGCACGCCGGCGTAGTCAGGCCGGTTCTCCGCTCCGATGATCCCGGGCCTGTGCACTTCCAGAACCATGCTTTTTTCATGACCGGCAAAGAGATTCCTCCCCAGACTCAAGGCGCCTGCGGCAACTGCCGTGCTGCGCATGAAATCCCGCCTGTTGATCGAATGGACTGGTTTCATCAAGCCTCCGGTTGATAAGGATTTCAAGAAAAACGCCGGAATCCAAAAAAAAGATCCCGGCGTATTAAAAAGGGATGGGAAAAGCCGATTCAAACTCCCCGGCAGCATGCTGCGGGGATTGCGCTCCCGATCAGATTCTGCGGTATCGGACGGCAGGCGGATCAACCGGTCAATAACTCCCGTCGTCCTCCTCGTCCTCTTCCGCTTCCTCGTCCTCCTCATCCTCATCCACGTTCTGGATCAGAGCCGTGGGTTCCCCGTCCTCGTAGTAGAGCGTGATCGTTTCGGCCTTGCAAAGATCGATGTCGGTCCAGATGATATTGTCCCCGTCCTCGTCTACGATCTTCAGATCCCACTCGCAGGCATCCTCGTCGCGCGAAAAACGGATCACCACATTTTCCCCGTCTTCCAACACATCCACACCCAGCACATCCTCCTCCCAGTCCTTCGTGGTCGTGGGGGAGCAATAAAGCTGATCGATGGTCAATCCGGTTTCGTTGACCAGAATGAAGTCCTGGTCTCCTGCAAAGACCGCACAGGCGGACAGGATGACCAGAAGGCCGATGAGTCGTTTCATAGGCTGTTCCTTTCGATTATTTGTTTGAGAGTCCGGGTATCCCCTTGCCGGGATACTTCCATCAAGATGCAGGCAATATAGGAAAGTTTAGTTAACAATCAAGTAGATTCTATCCGGCCGCAAGCGGCGGGAATCCTCGATCTGAATATCCGTGAACGACCATGCAGCTTGAAGATGCGCCGCAGTGATGGTTGCCTACCTCCCCGGCAGCCTGCTGCGGGGATTGCGCTTGCCGACAGATTGAAGCTCCCCGGCAGCGAGCTGCCGGGGAATCTCCGATCTGCAGGGAAAAAGACATTTCTATTCGCTCGCATTTCCCGGGGCAAGCCTAAGGGGAATAGGCTCGCCGACAGATTCCACCCGGACGGACGGAACATCCCGGTCCCGGCTTGACATTGGCCTTCAAAGCGATTAACTTTAACTGAACCGACATCCCCGGAGCCGAAATGCCGGCCAATCTGCCCCCTGAATATTTCGAAGCGGACAAGCGGTATCGCGAGGCGAAAACGACGGAGGAAAAGATATCCTCCCTCGAGATCCTGTACGGCACCATACCCAAACACAAGGGCACGGACAAACTCAGGGCGGACATCCGGCGCCGCATCGCCAGGCTCAAGGACGAAGCCCAGGCCCACAAGCATGCGGGCAGGCATGAGTCCGCTTTTCACATCGAACGGGAGGGCGCGGGGCAGGCCGTTCTGGCAGGACCGCCGAACACGGGGAAATCCTCCCTGCTGGCTGCACTCACCCATGCCAGGCCCGAGGTTGCGGATTATCCCTTCACCACCTGGACGCCGGTGCCCGGCATGATGCCTGTGCATGACATCCAGGTCCAACTCGTGGACACCCCGGCCCTGTCCAGGGAGCATGTCGAACATGCCCTCTTTGATTTGATCCGGAACGCGGACCTGCTGCTGGCTGTTGTGGATCTCAGCCGTTCCCCATCGGAACAGGTTCAAGAGATGTCCGGCATCCTCTCCGGACACCGTATCATCCCTCTGCCGCTGAAGGCTGCGGGAACGGAGGACATCCATTCCGTTTATCTCCCCACCCTGGTCGTGGCGAATAAAAATGACGATGCCACGACAGATCCGAATGCGCAGGCATTCTCAGCAACGCTGGGGGATGCATGGCCGGTCCTTCCGTTGTCCGCTGCCACGGGCAGAAACCTAGACCGGTTCAGGCTCCGGGTGTACGATGCTCTCGGCATTGTCCGGGTATATTCAAAACCCCCCGGCAAGAAACCGGAGATGGAATCGCCGTTTGTGCTCAAAAAGGGGGGCACGGTCTCGGATTTCGCAGCCAAGGTGCATCATGATTTTCTCGAAAAGCTCCATTCCGCGCGCATCTGGGGAAGCGGCGTACGGGACGGCCAGCTCGTGGGCCGGGACCACGTGCTCTGCGACGGGGATGTGGTTGAGTTGAAATTATAAAGGGTAACCCGCAGGAGGAAGTCCGCCGTGCTGGCTTGCGGATATTGGCAGGGGCCACGCACTGAGAGTTGTGATTGCCCGGGAGGTTGACATGATTCGCTGGTTCTTATTGCTGTTATGGATCCCCTGTCTTCACGGCACAGTCAAACCGCCGCCGCCCGTCCTGCCGATACCGACCGCCCGGCAGCTCCAGTGGCAGTCCGTGGAGCTTTCCCTGTTCCTCCATTTCGGCATGAACACGTTCACGGACCGGGAATGGGGCATGGGGAACGAGGATCCCGCTTTTTTCAATCCGCTGCGCCTGGATGCCGGGCAATGGATTCAGGTGGCGGCCCGCGCCGGTTTCGGACGCGTGATACTCACGGCCAAGCATCATGACGGATTCTGCCTGTGGCCGAGCCGTTACACGGAGCACAGTGTGAAAAGCAGCCCCTGGGAAAAAGGAAAAGGGGATTTGTTGCAGGGATTCACGGACGCCTGCCGCAAAGCAGGGCTGCAGGCCGGCCTTTATCTGTCGCCCTGGGACAGGCACGAACCAAGCTATGGGGACAGCCCGGCGTACAATGCCTTCTACGCGGCACAGCTCCGCGAATTGCTGACCCTTTACGGCCCGATTGCAGAGATGTGGTTCGACGGGGCCTGCGGAGAGGGCCCCAACGGAAAGAAGCAGATTTACGATTTCCCCCTGTTCCGCGCCCTGGTGCGCCAGCTTCAGCCGTCAGCCGTGATGTTCTCGGACGAAGGCCCGGATGTCCGGTGGGTCGGGAACGAAAAGGGATTCGCAGGGGAAACCTGCTGGTCCATGATGGACCGTACCAAGGTCAAGATGGGGACTGAAAACACCGGTTATCTGAACGAGGGCGAACCGGAAGGGCCGGACTGGGTTCCTGCGGAATGTGACGTATCCATACGCAAAGGATGGTTCTGGCATCCGGAGGAATCGCCGAAATCCCTGGCTGAGCTGCTCGACATCTACTTCAAATCCGTGGGCAGGAACGGCATTCTGCTTCTCAACGTGCCACCCAACCGGGAGGGGAGGATAGATCCGGCGGACGAGGAAAGGCTTTTGGAATTCAAATCCATCATAGACGTGATATTCAATAAAAACCTGGCGCTCAGAAGACCCGCAACTGCGGGTCAGTTCCGCGGCGGATCGCAGGACTTCGGATCCGATCGGGCTGTTGATGGAAATCCTGCGACGTTTTGGGCAGCAGAAGATTCTGCAAGAGAGGGATGGATAGAAATAACCCTGGATCAGGAAGCGGATTTCAACGTGGTCCGCATCGAGGAGCCCATTGCCCTGGGCCAGCGCATTGCCTCGTACCGCATTGAGATACCGGACGGGACAGGCTGGAAAACAATCGCCAAAGGAACCACGGTGGGCAGGAAAAAACTGGACCGGTTCCCGGGATTGCGGGCTGACCGCATCCGGCTCGTCATCGAAAAGGCCAGGGCATGCCCGCTGATTTCGGAATTCGGCGTTCATTTTTGTCCGTTTCAGTTTTAATTTCGAGGCTTATCATTTACCACCCCTTGGGCGCATGATGCGAATGTTTTTCTTTTGATACCCCGCTGCTTGCGGCGGGGCGGATCATTCGCGCATCAGACTCAAGCAGAGTCGATGGCTCAAAAGGTGAGCCCCGGGGCCATCAAAGCATGTAAAAAAAAATCCAAAAATCTCATCACCCAAACAGCCAGGAACTCTATGCGTAGAGAGCAGACCGGAGCCGCCATGCCGATCAAGAAAGCAAAGACTGCTTCAATAGTACTGATTGTGCTGTTCCTTTTTTCAATTCCCCAAACCGGTTGCCGGAAGAAATCCAATCCCGCATCGGAGACGCCTTCCGAAGAAACCGGGTTTCACACGTCCGGATCCCGGTTGATGAATGGAGCGTGCGAATGGGAGCTGCGGGGCACGAACAAAATGAGCATCTGGGATCTGGATTTTGACGGACCCTTCGCCCAGGGTATGGACATCGTGCGCGAATGTGTGGATATGAAGCGGATGTCCGACGCGGACATCCTGCGCATCGTGCAGGCGGCCAGGCGAAGGGGATTTGTGACCCTGCTCGCAGCGTTCTGGTACGACAGCGACGCATTGTCCGGCGGCACGGTCCCGTATCCGGATTGCCAGCTGCTCGGCGCTGTTCCGTCAGAGGATCCGCGTTTTTCCGAAATCCAGAGAAGGTGGCGCGAGATCGCCGTTCTTTTCAAGGGCCAGGACGACGTATGGTTCGGGGTCTGGAACGAACCCTATGACTGGAAAAAGGAGAACACGGCATCCTCATCGCAATGGCTGGAGGACGCAGTCCTGATGGTGGACAACATCCGGAGTACAGGGGCAGATAATATCATCGTGCTATGCGGGAACGCTATGGGCCAGGGTCATGAACCGTTCATCGATAAGGGACGCGATCTGCTCCAGGGGAGGAAGAACATCGTATTTGATATCCACGCGTACCGGACCTACTGGGATGTATCCCGCTCCGTGATCGAATCCAGGCTGAACGTTCTAAAGACCGCGGACATCGCCCCTGTGATCATCGGCGAATTCGCGGCCAACGGGGAGCACCCCTATACGGCCATCATGGACGCATGCAGGAACACGCGCACATCGCTGCTCGCCTGGCTGTGGGGCCAGTACCAGGAACCGTTCGCCTCTGTTTTCAGGTCTTACTGTATGGAAGAACGGAATACGGATTGCGGGGAATGAGATGGATTAACTGCCACGCTCTTTTAAAAGTGCGTGGCAGTTTTCAAAGAATCCGGGTCCCGGCCAGGTATCCGGCGAAGCCGACCAGCATGCTCAGCACCGTACCCCAGATCATGTCCACAATCGTGACAGTCAAAGGCCAGTCTTTAACCGTCGCGAGATTCGTGAGATCATAAGTCGCGTAGGTGACCAGGCCGAAAAACGCCCCCAGCATGAGCGTTTTTTTGAGCGAATGCGCATCCAGGCCCGGGAGCACGACGAAAACCAGAATCCCCGCGATGAAAAGCAGATAGAAAAGAACTGCAGCGATCCAGTTGACATCCGGAGCCAGAAGGAAGCCCAGATGTCTTCGGTAAAAGTGACGGGCCACAAGGCCCAGCCAGACCATGTCGATCGCGAAAAAGGCAACCAGCATGACTGCATAGAGTTTCAGATGATGGATCATGGGAAATCCCTCCTGCTTAACTGCTTCCGATGAACATTTACTGATCCCGCCCGGTGATGAAACTTCTCGCCGGTTTCAGTCAATTCATGCCGAGAGGATATCTGCGAGCCCCTGAATCGTTGCCTTTCATATTTGCCCGCCTCTCTATTTGCATGCCCGCTGTTGTTCCATACCGGAATTCCGCACGGGATGACGTGTATCCCGGCCGGCCGCTCAGGCATGAAACCGGATTCTCGCCGCAAATCCGCCCCTGCCCTCCATTTTGACGGACAGGACGTCCTGTTTCGTAACTGTGATGGTGCTGGAATCGAAACTCCGCGCATCTTTTCCGTCCGATAGGAGCAGGCATTCATACGGACCGCTCTCCAGAAAGGACAGCGGGACTGAAACCGTTTTGCCTGCGGTCTCCCCATTCAGACCGGCAACATACCAATCCCGGCCTTTGCGCCGCGCCAGCACGGACAGGACACCCGGTTCCCCTGCGATATAACGTGTTTCATCCCAGGCCACAGGCACGGTTGACAGGAAATCCAGCACTTCGTGAGGCTGGGACAGATAAGACCGGGCATCGTCGGCGAAATGCTGAAGCCCGCTCTCAAAAACGACAGCCGTGGCCAGTTCATGGGCATTCGTGGTTTGATGATGGTTTTTGTTCGGCGCATCCCCGAATATCACGGGCGTATAATCCATGGGCCCCACGACGTTACGCGTGAAGGTGTAAATCGTATGAAACATATGGGCCTTTTCCGCAAAATGAACATCCCAGTACTGCTCAGCGCCGCGGACAGCTTCCATGGTGAGCAGGTTGGGATAGGTGCGGGACCA
This sequence comes from bacterium, assembly GCA_016931355.1. GTDB lineage: Bacteria > Zhuqueibacterota > QNDG01 > QNDG01 > JABMRT01 > JAFGEX01. The sequence goes on along the minus strand of JAFGEX010000264.1, from coordinate 5,320 downwards.
TCCCCGCGGGATGGTGCAGCCGTGAAAATCCACCACCAGATGATGCGCGGCCGCATCGATGAGGATGTCCTGATACAACTTCATGATATGCTGCTTCTCGCTCTGCATGAAATCGACCTTGATCCCCTTGATGCCCCAGGACTCCAGCTTGGCCATTTCCGATTTCCTTCTGACCGGATCATGCATGATGTCGCAGGGACAGGCATTGGGTACCTGATTGTGCGGGCCGCCGGAATTGTACCACAGGATCAGTCCAATGCCTTTGGAACGGCTGTAATCGATCAATTTACGGATATCCCCCCCGCCGGTCATCTCATGCCATCCAAGGTCGATCAGGGAGTATTCCCAGCCGAGCTCAGCGGCCAGATCGATGAAAGGGACAAGCCTGTCATATCGGAACGGACTCCCCGGATCGCTCCACCAGCTCCAGGATACTCTACCCGGCCTGATCCAGGAGGTGTCCGCGATTGCGCAGGACGGGCTCAGATTGCAGACCATATCGGATTCCAGAATCACTGCGGGGCAACGTCCTGTTATGATGACACGCCAGGGCATAATCCATGGAAGCGTGGACGAGGCTTCCCTCGGAGCGACACCATAGGTCTCATCGTATTCCGGCAGCCGGATCCTGTATAATCCGCCATCCGCAGCCTGCTCCAGATGTGCGCCGAAATAATGACTGTCCACCGCAGCCTCTGCAAGCATCACCCATAAACCGCCTGTCTGGAAAAGAGCGGGGAGGCTCCACCCCACAGTATCCGGAGCCGAAGTGCCGGTTTCGATCCCATTCATCCATTCCGCCTCGTACGAGGGAGCCCAGGTATCCACTTTCATGTAAGGCAGCATCCAGGCTTTTCCTCCTGAAGGCAGATCGAATCCGGTGGCCTCCGCAATCACCGACTGTTTCTCAGTCGAGACTTCCGGGAATACATACCGGAAGGCCACGCCGTCCTGATAAGCCCTGGCCACGATCTGCATCCGGGCTTTTCCTTTGTTTTGAAATGTGAAGGCCTGTTCCACACAGCGATTTCTGATTTGACTTCTCTTGCCGATGAGCATGCGGTATGTTTCGTCTATCATCCTCGTTTCGGATTTGGAAACAAATAAAAGCCCGGTGCGGAAATCCTGATCCGAACGCGTGATGCCCAGCGGGGAAGGCTCCAGGACAGACTCCAATTGATCCTGGCCTGCTGCCGCATCAACCCGGTATGAAAGACCGGAATCCGCTAGTATCAGGGTGAACCGGACATTGCCTTCGGGACCGGAAAGACTCCAGGTGCCGGCTTGTTTGCCGGCGCAGGAGCAGAGAATCAGAATGCCGGCTGCAATGAATCCTGATGCAATTTTTTTCATGAGTTTTTCCTTTTAAGAGGCATCGGTGGAAGAGGATCATCGGTTTCGGGCATCGAAGTTCGGGAAAATTGAGTTGCGTGTATTTTGAATCTGACAGCGTTCGCTTACCCCGCTGCAATACCGGGGAGCTTCAATTGCTGATTGATAATCTTTCAAATCCAAAATCCGCGATCCGCAATTAAAAATCCTTCATTCATCGCCCATCTTCAATCGTCAATGCATTTCCCGCTTCTTGAATGGAATAGAAGTTCCCCACAGCAAAATGCAGGGATGCACGCGCTGTCAGATTCCGCATCGCCTCTCTCCCCTACCGTAGAATCAGCATATCCCGGCTCTGCTCAAATGGCCCTGCGCAAAGCCGGCATACATAGATGCCCGAGGAAAATTCGGATCCGTTGAACGGAAGCGCATAAATCCCCGGCCCCTGATCCCCGTCGATCAGGGTCGCAACCTTCTGGCCGAGGATGTTATAAACTTGCACCGACACGCGCCCCTTTTCCGCAAGGGCGTAACGGAACAGGGTGCCGGCATTGAACGGATTGGGATAGTTTTGAAAAAGCTCGGTTTTTGACGGGATGGCTCCGGCAGGGGCCTCAACCGGCGTGGTCGAGCCGAAGACCCTGAACTCGCGTATGCTGGCCCAGGTGTTGGGGCTGCCGATGGAGGTGATGGTGATCCTCACATGCCTCACGGAACGGGCCGTGAACGAATGGTTCTGCGTCTGGGAAGGATTGACGTTATGGGTCCTGTCCACAACCACAGACCAGTTCTCATCGTCCCTGGATACTTCCACCTTGAAGTTGTAAATCCGGTTGCCGGACTCCCACAGGACCTCCGACCCGGTCAGGTCACAAAGGGCGCCCAGATCCACTTTCCACCATTGCGGCGTATCGCCGCTGCCGGCGCACCAGCGCGTGGCCGGATCATCGTCATTGGCCCGGCCTGCCGTGTTGCCTTTATTCGTCTCCTCCGTGCTCGCCGATGCGGTCCCGTACAGCGCCAGATTACCGGAAATGCCTTTGGACAGAACAAGGTTGATCGCTGCGCCGACCGGTACATTCGAACCGGCCGGAGGATTGCTGCCCATGACCAGTCCCTTCTCAATCCTGTTGCTGAAAGCCGAATCGATGCTGCCGACCGAGAAGCCCGAAACTTTCAACAATGAATCGGCTTCATAAAGAGTGTGGCCTTGCATATCCGGCACAGAAGCCGAAAAGGGCTGCGGGAAGGATACCTTGCTTTTAAGCATGGGCTGTTCGCCCGGGGAGACGGGAGACAGACGAAAGCGGTAGGTATAAAAGGTGTCCGGATGAAGCGTGAACTCCGGATGCGGCCGCGCGCCCCAGCTGTCGTCGCCTCCCACGCCCATCTGGTGATAATGAAGCCTCAGGATAATATTTTCATTCTGGACCAATTCATAGGGATGCCGCTTGCCCTCCAATTCCCACGGGGAATATCGCAGCGCATTGAATTCCAGTTCCGGAAAGCCGCAGGCCATCAGTCCCTCGCCTGCTGAATTTGTCAGCGTCACCCAACGGACATCCGTGCGATTGCCTGTTTCCTGCGGCTCGATGTAGGGGATAAAAAAATCATCGACCGTAGCGCTGTACACACCGACATCCGAACCGAGCTTCCGGTCCCAGTAATTCTCCGCAGGGCCCCTGCCGTACCAGCGGATATTCGAGAATTCCGGCGGCACTTCCAGAAGCATTCCAATCTCCGGAATTTCAGGGAGGGAGCCGCCGCCCGGTGTCAGTGTTGACGTGACGAGCACGTCGCCGCTGCCGTAGATGTTGTAGGACGCGAGTCCATAGGACTTCTTCTGTGTCGGATAGGTGAAATGAGCGATGATCTGGATTTCCCTGTTCGAAATTTTCTTGACATCGAGCCCTGTCAGGGTCCTGTTCCGCCCCGCGTTGCGCCAGGTGCCGGCGCGGCCCGGCATTCCGTTCCCCTTGTCGTTGTCGTTGGGCGCTCGCCAGAAGTTCGGAACAGGCCCGGCTGCCAGGAGTTCCCTGCCTTTATAGACATAGGAAACGATGCCGCCGGTAGCCTTTGAAAAAACCAGTTGGAAATCAGAGCTGGTGACCGTGATGCGGTCCGGGGATTCCACCGTCGCGAGAGGAGCCATGGAGGTTGTGTCAATCAGCGTGGCAGGCGCCGTCCCGTACGGTATCCGGAATTGCATGGATGCCACCGAATGGCCCGCATCAGCCCACTTTTCATTCTTTTTAAGCCTGAAGTCCAGGTTCAGCCAGTAATCAGTCCCGGGATGGAGCGGAGGCTGGTCGAAACCGGCCTGGATGATCCTGCTGGAAAGCGGCGGGATGTCAATTTCCGCATCCGAAAAAACGCCGCTGCCGATTTCAACGTCGTCCGCAAGCAACCGCCAGGAGCCCTCGAATGCATTGACGTTTGTGAAAAGGAAATGGTTCTTCAACTCCACGCGGCCGCTTGACAGATCCGCAGGCTTGCCCTTGATGTTCTGGTACTGCCTCTTGACTTCAACAATCTCAGGCTGAAGGGTCCGGTCTATGCTGATAATGCCGTTCGCGCAGAAATTCCCGTCATTGGGATTGTCCCCCCAATCACCGCCATAGAGGAATCCGCTGCCGCCGCGCAAAGCCTGGTCCACGAAATCCCAGATGAAACCCCCTTGAAGATTGGGATAGGCCTCGAATACATCCCAATATTTAAAGAGATTCCCCGTGCTGTTGCCCATGCTGTGCGCGTATTCGCACAAAATGAGCGGCTTCAGGGAGCCGGACATGCCGTAGTTTTTGACGCCCTCGACGCGCGCATACATGTAGCTCGTGATGTCCGCGACCTGGTTGTATCCCTCGTAATGCACCGGCCTGGTCGGATCTTCGGCATGTACCCAGTCGGTCATCGCCTTGAAATTGCTCCCCTGCCCGGCTTCGTTGCCCAGGGACCAGATCAGGACACAGGGGTGGTTTTTATCCCGCTCCACCATGTTCCTGATCCGGTCCACGCAGTTGGCAGTCCAGCGGGAATCAGAGGCCGGGAGCCTGTCCCGGACGCCGTGACTCTCAAGATTGGTTTCGTCGATCACATAGATCCCATAGGAGTCGCACAGGTCGTACCACGTAGGCTGGTTGGGATAATGGCAGGTTCGAACGGCATTGATGTTGTGCCGCTTCATGATGAGAATGTCCTGGACCATTCTTTCGAACGGCACGGCCCGCCCCCTGTCCGGATCGATTTCATGCCTGTTGACGCCTTTGAAAAGGATGGGCTTGCCGTTGAGTTTCATCTGTCCGTTCGAGATTCCAAATTCCCTGAATCCCACCCTGCAGCCCGTTGTTTCCAGAACGCTTCCCCGGCCGTCCTTCAGGACGAGAACGAGCGTATAGAGATTCGGGCTTTCTGCCGACCATTTCAGCGGATTGGACACATGCGCTGTTGCAGTTGCCGTAGCCTCTTCTCCTCCCGCGGACGCGGCCTCCATGGACAGCGAGGTCACCGGGCTGCCGCCTGCGTCATAGAGTATGGCTTCGACGCTGTGGCCTGCAGGCACGGGCTGCCCTTCATTTTTGATCGTGACCCGGACATTCAGATCCGCATCCCTGTAATCTGCATCCAGGTCCGTTGTGTAGTGGAAATCGCTGATATGAACCTGCGGGACCGCATTTAGGTAGACATCGCGGAAAATGCCGCTCAGCCGGATGAAGTCCTGGTCCTCAAGCCAGCTGCCGTCTGACCATCTGTAAACCTGGACGGACAGGTTGTTCGTCCCGGGGCGCAGATACGATGTCACATTGAATTCATCCGGCGTGTAGCTGTCCTCGGCGTATCCGACGAAGGAACCGTTGATCCACACGTAAAAGGCGGATTCCACTCCCTGGAAGGACAGGTACACCTGTCTTCCCTCCCAGCCGGACGGCAGGTCGAAATCGCGGCGGTAGGACCCGACCGGGTTGTAAACCGTCGGTGCTGCCGGCGGATT
>JAFGEX010000263.1 GCA_016931355.1 bacterium | reverse complement strand
TGGTGATGTTTCCGAACTGGGTGTTCATGGCCAGCTTGAAACGGTCCGGATACGCGATGATCAGATCCCCGCTCACATTCATCTCTCCCATGGGCGTCACCTGCACGACCTGCACGGAAGCCTTCATGTTCCGGATGGATTTCAACGCCTCCACGCCGCCGAGCGCGTCCATGGCCTTGCCGAACAATTGGCGGCCCTTTTCCAGCGTTTCGGCCGAGGCTTCAGGCACGGCCTGTTTCGGCTCCGGTATGGCGATGTCGATGGGCCTGACCCGTCCGAGACCGGACAGCGGTTCGTCGAAATCCTCCTGTTTACCGACCACCAGGATGCGCACCTGATCCGGCTTGAGGTATGTTTTTGCCACGCGCAGGATGTCCGCCTTGCCCACCTTTTCGACCGCTTCCTTCTCCCTGTCCATGAAATTCCGGGGATATCCGTAATAGGCATAGGTCATCAGCCTGGCCACGATCCTGGATTTGGAGTCGAAATTGAACACAAAGCTGTTCAGGTAACTGTCCTTCGCCCGTTTCAATTCCTCGTCCGTCACTTCCTCGTTCTGGAGTGCGCGGATCTGGTCCAGCATGATGCGCACCGCCTTGACCGTGGATTCGGATTTGGTCTGGCAGCCCGAGGAGAAAACGCCTTCATGGTCATATCTTGCTCCGTAAGAACCCCAGACCGAATACGCGAGCCCTTCCTGTGTGCGGACCTTTTTGAACATCCGTTCCCAGGAAAGGATCTGGTTCATGATTTGAAGCGCCGGATAATCCGGGTTGTCCATGCGGGTGCCGGCATGGCCGAGCAGGACATGGGACTGGTTCACGTCGGTTTTCTGTATATGGTTGACGGAGAAATCGTATTGATAATCGACCTTCGGGACCGGCGGCACCGGATCCGCAGACGGCTTCCAGGCTGCAAAGGCCTTCGCGATCTTCTTTTCCATGTCCTTTGCGCTGAAATCGCCCCAGGCAGCCAGGATCACGTTGTTCGGATGGAAATACCGGCTGTGGAAGGCCGCCAGGTCGTCCCGGGTGATCGCATCAATGGTGGCGTATTCCGCATGGCGGGCATACGGGCTGTCTGCTCCGTATATGAGTTTGGCGAATTCCCGGTCCGCGATGGTCCCGATGTCGTCGTTCCTCCGGGAGATGACGGATTTCTGTTCGATCTTGGCGAGTTCGATCTTCTCGTCCGGAAACGCGGGATCTGAAAGAAGGCCGGCTAAAATGTCGAGGCCTCTGTCCACATCCTCCTTCAGCAGCGAGACCGTCACGTAACCGGAGGTCTGGCCGATCCCGGTTTCAACCGTGGCGCCGAGCGTCTCGAGCAATTTGTCCAGCTCATCCCCCGGATACCGGGATGTGCCCCCGGTGCGCATCACCGTACCGGTCACCTCTGCGAGGCCGGTCTTGTCCGCCGGTTCATAAACGGATCCGGTGCGCACCATGGCGCGCATGTCGATGGTCGGATAATCATGGTCCTCGATCAGATACAGAATCATCCCGTTCTTCAGCTTCGCCTCCCGGACCTCCGGGATTTTTATTTTGGCGAGAGGCGGATAAACAAATTGATCTTTGGGCATTTTCTGGGCCGGGAGCGGAACGGATCCGAACGCGGCAAGCAGAATGAAGGCCCACAGGACGATGCCGAAATTGCGTTTCATGAGTGTCCCCTTCAATATAAGTGTCCCTGTCTTCCAGTCCGGATGGTTTTATTCCGCTGCCGGTTCTTCAGGCACCACTTCGCCGATGGTCCGGTTGTCGGCCGTGAGCACGGATTTCGCGATGCGCTGAATGTCCGCGGCAGTGACGGATTCCACGTCCTGTATCCCGTCAAAAACCTTGCGCCAGTCCCCCTCCAGCATTTCAGAGGCGGTCAGCATGGCGGCCATGTTGCCGTTCGCCTTCATGGCGTCGAACAGGTCCTTTTTCACCGACCGCTTGTACTTGGTGAGTTCATCCTCCCCGACCGGTTCGGTTTTCAGCCTCTCAATCTCCGCCAGAATCACCTCGAGGCATTCGGCATTGCTGTGTCCCTGGGACGGGATGGCATAGAAGGCGATCAGGCTCGGATACTTGCTGCCCGGGAAGCCGCTGAAGGATCCGGTCTGAATCGCGGCCTTCTTTTCCTTGACGAGCACCCGGTGCAGGCGGGAAGAACGTCCCTGGCCGATGATGTTGGCCAGCGCGTCGAACGCCTGATTGTCCTTGTCCCGTATGTCCGGTCTGTGATATCCCAGAATCAAAATGGGCTGGGACTGGGCCGCGACCTGAACCCTGCGCTCGCCCCATTGCTCCGGCTCGATGGTGCGGGGGGCCTCCGGTTTCGGGCCGCTCGGGATGCGGCCGAAATACAACTCGGCCTGCCTGAAGACATCTTCGGGATCCACGTCTCCGACAACGGCTGCCGCCATGTTGCTCGGGATGTAGTACTTTGAAAAATAGGCCTTGACGTCGCCGCGGGTGATGCGCTTGAGGTCCGACATGTGGCCGACTACGGAATGCCGGTAGGTATGCGCCTTGAACGCGGCTGCGGGGAAGTCTTCCATGACGAGCCTGCCGATGGGCTGGGTCTCGATGCGGAGACGCCTCTCCTCGATCACGACATCGCGCTCCTTGAAGAATTCACGGAACACGGGATTCAGGAACCGGTCGGATGTCATGGCCATCCAGAATTCCAGCCTGTTCGACGGGAGGGCGTTGATGTACTGAGTGGCGTCCCAGCTCGTATAGGCATCGATGCCCGGTTCTCCCTCGTTCTGGAAAAGGTCGATGAATTCATTGCCGGCCACGTATTCCTGGGCCTTCATCCTCAGGGTTTCGAATTCCCGGTATTGCGCCGCGATCCGGGCCGTGTCGGGCTTGAACTTCAATTCCTCGCGGGTGATGGCGTCGTACAGGCTGTCCAGACTGCCGAGCACTACCCGTTCCGCGGTAAAATCCTTTGTGCCCACGGTTTTCGTACCCTTGAACGCCAGATGTTCGAGAAGATGGGAGATGCCCGTGATGCCGTTCACTTCGTTCACGCTGCCCGCGTCCACGTACACGTGAAAACTGACGACAGGCGCGTCCCTTCGGGGCAGAACGATCCATTTCATGCCGTTCGAAAGGGTGTGCTCCCTCACCTGGGCCTTCATCCTTTCGAAGGTCTGGGCGTCCGACCTTGCGGCCGGCATGCATAACCAGACGGCAAGAATCACCGTTCCGACAAGAAACAGCCTTTTACGCATGGATTTCCTCCTGTTTTAACGCAGATTGAGTTTGGACGATCAGGTAAGAACGTCTGAATCCGGCAGCGAGCGTATCCACCGCTGCTTGCCGCGGAGTAAGCGAGAGAATCAAAAAGCCTTCTTCCTTACAGATCGAAGATTCCCCGCCGCAGGCTGCCGTGGCGTTTTAATTTAAGAAATTAAAAAACAAAATACACGCCCTTTTCTATACGAAAATGCCGGATCCGGGTTGCGGGGATTAAAGCTCCCCGGCGGTGCGCTTGAACTGACCGGTGCAGAAAGCGCCTTTCCAAAAGAGGTGTCCAAAGACCGCTGATATAGCCGCCCGCTTCGCGGGCGACCGTTTGCTGTCCCCATCACTCCGGGTCAAAACCCGGGGCAGAACCAGCGGTAAGCCGAGAAGGATGCGCCCGCTTCCTGATTCCGGATCCGGCGCGTAAAATTTCCTTTGAATCCGGAATTTTCATGGTTAATTTATCGCCGTTACGGGGACTCCGCGGAGATCCGCCGCATGTCCATGTCCTCTGCGCGGGCGAAAAGCGGATCTCCCTGATTTGTGTTTTTTCAGAACGCCATGCCCTGAAAACCCGGACGGACCCGATCGAACAGATCGGCATACAGAATGACCTGGTCGGGCAGCCCGGTTGAATCTGAGCGCGATCGCATTCCCCGTTGCTTGCCGCCGGGGATGCCTCGAACACTGACCCGGGGGAATCGAGCGAATCCAAATGCCTTTATCCTCTCAGATCGAAGATTCCCCGCCGCAAGCGGCCGGGAGATTTAAGCCCGGAGACAGCCCGGAAGTCTATGACCGCCTGGATTGGGGGGATGAATCCCTCGGCGAAAGACTCAGGGCCAAGACGGATGCGGTCCTGAGCCTCATCCCGCCGGACGTCCGGACCCTGATCGACATCGGCTGCGGAAACGGCGCGATCACGCACCGGCTCGCAGAGCGCTATGATGTTACGGCAGTGGACCGCAGCGAGACCGCGCTCTCATTCGTGCGCACCCGGAAGATGCGCGCCTCGTCCGACCGGATCG
>JAFGEX010000262.1 GCA_016931355.1 bacterium | reverse complement strand
TATGCCCGCCACACCGGTCCCATGCCATTTATCACCATTTGAACTTTGGGGATCCGGATTGATGTTGTTGTCGTCATCCGCGAAATCCCATCCGTTCACGTCGTCCACGTACCCGTTCCCGTCATTGTCCAGGCCGTCTCCCGGCCTTTCGCCCGCATTGGACCAGATCACGGCCGCAAGATCCGGATGGGACAGGGATACGCCGTTGTCCACAACAGCGATAACGACTTCCGCATTCCGGCCCTGCGGGAATTTTTTCAGAAACTCGTCCCACGCGGAAAAAGCCTGCACCTGGTCCAGATACCATTGGGAATTCACCTGCGGATCGTCCGGGGTATGGCATATCCTGTGCATGTAAAGGGGTTCCGCCCACAGCACATCCGGGCTCGCCGCCATTTCCGCGGCAGCTGCGAAAACATCGGTTCCGGGCGCAAGCCTGATTTTCAGGATGTAGTCGAGAGGCCCGGGATTCAGCGCCCGCCGTTTGAAAAAAGGCCCGGCCTCAACCGCGGAAATCTTTTTCAGGGAAGCCGTGCCGCCGAGGCTCCGGCTTGTAGCCTGAACACCCTCCCTCATCCTGGCGACAATCACATCCGGAACCGCGGGAATGCCGGTAGGGAAAGGAGATTCCGGCCGTACCCCTGCAGGCGAACGGCCGGATTCTGCGGGCTTCGTCATTTTTGCATGGGAAGCCTGCACCATCCAGAATATCAATGCGGCTGCAAGCAGCCATTTCGGGATTTTTTGAAAAAACATTTCAGAATTCATCTTTCTTCCGAATCCGGCAGGAAACGTGTTCCCCTCTTCAAACCTCTATCCGGCAGATCTGTAAACCCGCAGCTGTGGAGTCTCAACGGCCGGATTTTCGTGATCCTCCACCGTGCGGATCCGCGGTTCAACCTTTACAGGAACCGGTCTGATGAAAAACGGGGCTTCTTTCAGGCATTCGGGCAAGACGACCGGATCAGAAGCCGGCAATCATCCACAGGTGTGGGTTGCACAGCATGATACGACACCAACGAGGATTCGTTCCTATTTCCCGTAATATTTGACAAGTTCCTCTTCCGTGATGCGCTGCAGTTCCTCCTTGGGAAGCAGGGAAATGACCTGCCATCCCAGATCGAGGGTCTGTTCGATGGACCGTTCCTCATCCTCCCTCTGGGAGAGAAACTGCTGTTCGAAAGCTTCGCCGTACTTTATGTACAGATTGTCCAGCGGCGTCAGTTCCTCCTCGCCGATGACCGAAGCCAGGGCGCGCACATCCTTGACCTTGGCATAGGCCGCGAACAGCTGGCTCGCGATATGGGCGTGATCCTCCCGCGTCATGCCCGGTCCGATCCCGTCCTTCATGAGCCTGGAAAGCGAGGGCAGACCCGCGATGGGCGGATAGATGCCGCGCTGCGCCAGTTCCCGCTCGAGCACGATCTGACCCTCCGTGATGTATCCGGTCAGGTCCGGCACCGGATGCGAGATGTCGTCGTTCGGCATGGTCAGGATGGGCACCTGCGTGATGGATCCGGTCGACTGTTCGACCATGCCCGCGCGTTCGTACAGCGAAGCCAGATCCGAGTACAGATAGCCCGGATAGCTCTTGCGAGAGGGGATTTCACCCCGCACCGTGGAAATCTCCCGGAGCGCCTCGCAGTAATTAGTCATGTCCGTCATGATAACGAGCACATGCATGTTCTCCCGGAAGGCGAGGTATTCCGCGATCGTGAGAGCCGTCCGAGGCGTCATCAGCCGTTCCACTGAAGGCGCATCCGCCAGGGAGAGGAAAAGGACCACGTTCTCCAGAACGCCGGTCTGCTGGAAATTATCGATGAAATAACGGGCCACATCATGTTTCACGCCCATGGCAGCGAAAACGATGGCGAACGACACGTCCTCACCCACGATCTTCGCCTGGCGGACGATCTGGGCCGTCACCTTGTTATGCGGCAGGCCCGCTCCTGAGAAGACCGGCAGTTTCTGCCCCCGCACCAGGGTGTTCATCCCGTCTATGGCCGAAATGCCGGTCTGGATGAATTTCTTCGGATAGGTCCTGGCGGTCGGATTGACCGGTACGCCGTTGACATCCCATCGTTCGTCCGCGATCGGCCTCGGACCGCCGTCCACGGGCCTCCCCACGCCGTCGAACACCCTGCCGAGCATTTCCTTCCCCACCGGCACCTTCAAGGCTTCTCCGCGGAACCGGACCGAGGTGTCCGGCAGGGAAAGCCCGGTCGTTCCTTCGAAGACCTGGACAACGGCCATTCCCTCACCCGCCTCCAGAACAAGGCCCAGCTTTTCCTCGCCGCCGGAGGTCCGGATTTCCACCAGCTCGTTGAAACCCACATTGTGGATGCGGTCAACGATGATCAGCGGCCCGACGATCTGTTGAACGCCCCTGTATTCCCTGGAACTGAGGGCCTCATTTTTCACTGATATCATAGATTTCCCCTAAACGTCTCATCTCGCGCTCCAGCCGGCCCGCCAGCGCGTCCAGTTTCTCGGTTTCCTCGTTGGCCACGCTGAATTTCATGCGCATGATGTCGCTGACAACCTTCATCTTCCTCAATTTCAGCAATGTGGCGCCCTTTTGGATGGCATCGAGTCCCCAGCGGTAGAACATCACGATGATCTTGAGCATCTTGACCTGTTTGGGCACTGTGGAGTACATATCGACCTTGTCGAACGCGGACTGCTGGAGGAAGGTGTTCTTGAACAGGGAGCAGACTTCGAGGATGAGGCGCTGCGTGTCTGGCAGCACATCCGCCCCGACCAGCTTGACCACCTGCTGCAGCCGCGATTCCTTTTGCAGCAGGTCCAGGATCTCGTGGCGGAAACGGGGCCATTCCGGATCGCCTTCCCGCGTCCACCACGGCGTCACATCATCGATGTATTCGGAATAGGAATCAAGCCAGGAAATGGCCGGGTAATGCCGGGCATTGGCCAGATCCCGGTCCAGGGCCCAGAATGCGCGGATGAACCGCTTGGTGTGCTGTGTCACCGGTTCCGAAAAATCGCCGCCGGGCGGAGAGACCGCTCCGATGATGGTGATGGAGCCCTTTTCGCCCGCCAGAGTCTCGACCATGCCCGCGCGTTCATAAAACTCAGCCAGCCGCGTCGGAAGATAGGCGGGGAATCCTTCCTCCGCAGGCATTTCCTCCATTCGGCCGGACAGTTCGCGAAGGGCTTCGGCCCAGCGGGATGTGGAGTCCGCCATGATGGCCACATGATATCCCTGGTCCCTGAAATACTCGGCCAGCGTGATGCCCGTATAGATGGAAGCCTCGCGCGCGGCAACCGGCATGTTGGAAGTGTTGGCGATGAGAACGGTGCGTTCCATCAGGGGCCTGCCAGACCGCGGATCAATGAGATGGGGGAATTCCTGGAGCACATCGGTCATTTCATTTCCCCGTTCGCCGCACCCGATATAAACCACTACATCTGCGTCGGACCATTTCGCCACCTGATGCTCGACCATGGTCTTGCCCGTACCGAATCCCCCGGGCACGGCAACGGTCCCCCCCTTGGCCACAGGGAACAGGGTGTCGATGACCCGCTGCCCCGTGATCAGCGGCGTGTCGGAGGGCAGGCGGGCCTTGATCGGCCTCCCCCTGCGAACAGGCCATGGATGGAACATCCTGACCGGCCGGTCCCCCTGCGCCGTACGGACAACCGCGATTTCCGTATCGACCGTGTACTCTCCCTCCGGCTTGATGTCCACGATGCTCCCGGACAGGCCTGGCGGAATCAGGATTTTATGCAGGATTCTCTGCGTTTCGGGAACGGTCCCCAGTATCTGGCCCCCTGAAACGGCATCCTTCTGCCGGACGGCGGGCGTAAACGGCCAGCGCCGTTCACGGTCCAGGGATGGTAGCTTGATGCCCCTGGGGATGAACTGGCCGGCACGATGCTTGATGGTTTCAAGAGGCCTCTGCACGCCGTCATAGATGGAACCGATGAGGCCCGGTCCCAACTCCACGGACAGCGGCATGCCGGAGCCGTAAACGGATGCGCCCGGCGCCAGGCCCGTCGTGTCCTCGTAAACCTGTATGGAAATGCGGTTGCCCTGCAGTTTGACGATTTCGCCGATCAGCCGTTCCTCGCCCACTTCGACCAGTTCCAACATCTGCGCATGGACGACATCACGCGCGTGCACGACAGGGCCCAGCACGCGATCCACAATACCGATGACCTTGTACAAAGATCACTCCTTCAATAGACACATTTCACGCCTGCGCCTTCCCGCCCGAGCTCCCTCTGCCGGCGGGAAAGCCCCTTCACTCCTCCACAAGCGTTTTGACTGCGAGCAGCCTCATGGCATCCTGAACCCGTCTCATCCGCGCGGAGAGGCTGTTGTCAAACCGGACGCGGCCGTCCGGGGACATCAGCACCACACCGCCCTCGTTTAAAGTCTCCTGCGAAAGCGAAAGGCTGACCGCGCGGTCCGAAACCTTCCGGATTTCATCTTCGATTGTTCTCAGCAGTTCCGGTCCGAGTATGGCCTTCTCCTTCTCGCCCGACACGATTTCGACGGCGTCCATGCCCAGCGCGAGGACTCCTTCGAGAACGGATTTCCGGATGAACTCCGGGTACTCCCGGGACGAACGGAACGCCTCCAGCCTTTGCCGGACCCGTTCGAACAGCTTCAGAAGAAAAGCCTCCCGCGCCCGTATTTTCTGATTCTTGATTTCCAGGTGGAGGCCGGACAGAATGCGCTTCTTGAGCGCGTCCGCCTGTGCGGATGCACGGCTCATGATATCCGCCTCGATCCGGCCGGCTTCGGCCTGAGCCTCTTTCTCCCTCTGCGCCGCATCCCTCGCGGCCTGTTCGAGAATGGCTTCCGCTTCAGTCTGGGATTCCTTGGAAATCTCCCGGCACAGGATATCCGATGAAGAAGCTTCCATAAACACCCCTTACAGATGAACGCCCACCGCAGCGCGGATCATATCCCGGACCGTGCCCCGGCCTTCCAGGGGCCCCTGCGCATCCGGGATTTCAATGATCAGCGGAAAAGTGGTTTTATAAAGATATTTTTCGACATCGGCCCGGACCCGCTCAGCCAGTCTTTCGGTGATGATGATGATGCCGACATCGTCCGTCTGAAACGCCTTTTTCAAAGCAAACAAAATTTCCTCGGGGGTTTCCGCCACCTCGCCTTCCACGCCCACCAGTCTGAACCCCAGGACGGTGTCCTCGTCGCCGATGACATGAAATCTCAAGGATCAGCCTCTAAACCTTGCCGAGAACCATGATGGCGATGATCAGCCCGTATATGGCAATACCCTCCGCGAGGCCGACGAAAATCAGGGCGCGGCCCTGCAGCTCCGGTTTTTCCCCGATGACGCCCATGGCGGCTGCGCCT
>JAFGEX010000261.1 GCA_016931355.1 bacterium | reverse complement strand
ACCGCTGTTCCTGCGATGCGGCGGGGATGGCCGGTGGAGGTGCTGTTTCATTCAAGGCATATCCCTGCAACAATCAGGACGGGACCGGACTGGCGGGCCTCTACGTCAACTGTATTTTCGAAGACCGGTCCGGGGAGATCTGGATCGGAACTGAGGACGGGCTGCACCGGTACGAGCCGCTAAACGACCGCTTCTCTCTGAACCGGCATGATCCGGACCTCCCGTCATCCCTTTGCGACAACAACGTCGCCTCCTTGTATGAAGACAGGTCCGGCATTCTCTGGATCGGCACCTACAGGGGCCTTTCCTCCTATTACCGGTACCAGCCTCAATTTCTTCATTACCGCAATGATCCCAGGAATCCGGCGAGCCTGAGCAACGACATGATCTGGTCCATCTGCGAGGACCCTTCGGGCGATCCCTGGTTCGCCACGAATGACGGCATCAACCGGTTCGACCGGAAACAGGACCGTTTTTATCATTTCACACACAATCCGGATGATGCTTCCAGCATCGCGACAGGTCTCATCCAGTCCGTCCTCTGGGACCATGACGGCCGGCTCTGGGCCGGTACGAACGGTGGGGGATTGTATCGATGCCTCTACAACAGGTCCGAGCCACACCGGATGCGGTACATCCGTTATAAACCCGATTCGCGAAAAACGGACGCCTTTGGGAGCTCTTACGCCTCGACCCTCCTCCAGGATCACTGGAACCGGATTTGGATCGGAACAACCGACGACGGTTTGTTCCGCATGGTATTCCGGGAAGGATCGCAGAATCCCTTGTTCGTCAGGTACCGGCATGTCCCCGGCCGTTCCGAGAGCCTGTCCAGCGACAACATCATGTGCCTTTACGAGGACCGGGCCGGGAGCCTCTGGATCGGAA
Organism: bacterium; assembly: GCA_016931355.1. GTDB lineage: Bacteria > Zhuqueibacterota > QNDG01 > QNDG01 > JABMRT01 > JAFGEX01. The sequence continues at coordinate 5,260 of JAFGEX010000261.1, read as the reverse complement.
CGGAAGGCGACGGATTGAACCGGCTGGTTGAGAAGCATCCGGGCCATTCGTCTCAGGAAATCCCGGCTTCGGACTACTTCGTCCGGTATCAGAGCGATACGGCAGCCGCCGGGTGCATCAGCAGCAACGCCATTTTATCCATCCATGAGGATATGGCCGGAAATCTTTGGATCGGCACATACGGAGGGGGATTGAACCGTCTGGACCGGAACGCGGAATCCTTCGAACACTTCACGGTCAAAGACGGCCTGCCCAGCGATATCGTGTACGGCATTCTGGAGGATCGTTCCGGCTTTCTATGGCTCAGCACGAACCATGGCATATCGAAATTCAATCCCAGGCAGAAGACCTTTCAAAACTTCGACGTCACGGACGGACTGCAGGACTATGAATTCAATTCCGGCGCCTATTTCCGAAATGCCACGGGCGAATTTTTCTTTGGCGGGATCAACGGATTCAACATCTTTTATCCGGACAGCATACGCATCAATTCCTATGTGCCTCCCGTCGTATTTACGGATTTCAGGATTTTCAACGAGCCGGTTTCCTGCGGCCGGGCGGTCAACGGACGCGTCATCCTGGACAGGCCTGTTTCTGCGGCGCCGGAAATCACGCTGACGCACAGGGAAAACAACATCACGATCGGATTCGCCGCCCTGGATTACGTCAACCCTGAACGGAACGAATACAGTTCCATCATGGAACCCTTTGAAAAGGAATGGAATTTCATAGGGAGCCGGCGGTTTTCCCATTATGCCAGGCTGCCTTCCGGGACATATACCTTCCGCGTACGGGGTTCCAACAGCGATGGGAACTGGAACCAGGAAGGCGCCTCCCTGCGCATCCGGATTTTGCCTCCTGTCTGGGAGAGAACCTGGTTCAGGATTTTCATTGCGGCGTTGGCGGTGTCTTCCGTCATCCTGGCACATCAGATCCGGACGAGGGCGATCCGTACCCGGAGCAGGGCATTGGAAAGACATGTCGAGGAGCGGACCCGAGATCTGGAAACAGCGAACCGCGAGCTTCGGGATGCATTGGACCGCGTGCAGACCCTGAGCGGCCTTCTCCCCATATGCGCTTCCTGCAAGAAGATCCGGGATGACCAGGGATACTGGCATCAAGTCGAGGAATACATACGCGATCACTCGGACGTCCGCTTCAGCCACGGATTGTGCCCGTCCTGCCTTAAAAAATTCGATTCTGAAATCGGATCATAGGCGCTGCATGCACCCCTCCCAGAATGGATGCGCGAAAAGATGAAAAAAGAGTTGCGGGGCGGGAACGCATCGGATGATTTGTTTTCAGCGAAGCATGCAGGAGGAGGGCTGTGCGGGACTCGTCAGCCCGTCACAATCGAATCCTTCATCATTTTTGCCTGCTCTATCCACGGCGTTATCCAGGCTTCATCGAAAGCGTTTCCGGACAGCGATACCCCAGCTCGGGGAATGATCAATTGTGAGTGGTGACAGGAAAGACAATACTGAAGATCATCCAAATTTTCGTTTTTGAACGGCTCCAATCTCCAATCTGTAAGGATAAAGACGATTGAATGCGCCCGCGTACCCCGCGGCAGGCTCAGGGATATATACCTGCTGTCCGATTCGGCTTCAGAGCGCATCCACCCGTTTCCGGTACGCGGCCTGAACGGCGCTCGTGACGGATCCCGGCTTGCCGTCCGCCACTGCTCTGCCCCCGATGGATATCACAGGCATAATCTCTGTGATGCTCCCGATAATGAACACTTCTTCCGCATCCTGTAATCCGGATTCCGGTATCGGTTTTTCCCGTACAGGGATACCCAGTTCCGTGCAGCATTCCAATACGGTCATACGGGTGATGCCGTCCAGAATCGAATGATCCACCGGATGGGTCCAGACTTCTCCGCTGAATACCGCACAGAAGTTGGTGTGCGTGCCCTCGCGAACCGTTCCTCCCCTGACAAAAACCGCTTCATCCGCCCCCTGTTCTACCGCTTCCTGGCAGGCGAGGACATTCGCCAGAAGCGATATGGATTTGATGTCACATCTGCTCCAGCGGGTGTCGGGCAACAGAATGATCCCGCCGCCTTTTTCCCATTTTTCCTTTTCCGGATGTATGGGGGACAGTTTCGCATAAACGGTGGGTGGGGTGCCTGCGTCCGGAAAACGGTGCCTTCTCGGAGCCGCACCCCGGGTGACCTGAAGATAAAAGGAAGCATCCAGGCCTGAGAGACCGTTGCGGGATTGAAGCTCCCTGCCGATTACTTGAAAGTCCGGAAAAGGTTCGAAGGAAATGCGCAGCGCATCCAGGCTGCGTTTGAATCGGGACAAATGGGCTTCCATCCTGAACCATTCTCCATGATAAATCCGGATGACTTCATAGGTGCCGTCCCCGAACAGAAAACCCCGGTCATCAGGAGAGATGGAGGCTTCCTGCGATTTTATGAAATGTCCGTTCAGATAGATCCACATGAAAATCTCCTTTTCTGTGACGTGGGAAAAAATCCTTAAAGCCGATGCAGTGTATGAAATGCCGTCCACTTTTTCAAGTGAAATCTCAATGATCCGGATGAAACGTCTGTTTTCAAAAAATCAGATACCCGGGGAAGAGTAAACGATGACTGTGGCCACATTAAAGTTGAAATCACATCCGAAAGACAAGGAACCGGACTATCCAAGCAACTAATGATCACTATTTTGTTGCCGTTTTTATTGATTGATCCTCCATTTGTTGAAAAGCGATCAAAAAAGCCTTGACTCTCAGCAAATGTTTTTTTATAATCAAAAGTCATCGTTAAAGTAAACGCTTTCTATTTTTTGTAAAAACAATCACCTCGTGATTCATATTCCTCTTTCCGGAGAATGTGGATGAGAAAATCCTCCCAGGTTACGCAATCAAAAATTGCGAAATTGCTCGGTATTTCAACTGTGACCGTTTCCAAGGCCTTGCGGAACCATCCGGATATTTCACCCGAAACCATACAGCGGGTCAAACGCCTTGCCAATGAATTGGGTTACACACCGGATCTGATCGCAAGGGCCCTTTCCTCGCGGCGATCGAACATCATCGGCGTCGTCCTGCCGGAGATCGACCATACCTTTTTCGCCGGCGTCATGAAAGGCATCTACTCTGTCGCAGAAGAAAACCACTATCAAATCGTGCTCACGGTTTCCCGGGAGGACGATCAGCGCGAGGTCGAAAACCTCCAGACCCTTGCAGCCATGCGCGTGGACGGCATCCTGATTTCCATTTCACAGAAAACACAGGATGTTCAGATATTCAGGAAAATCAGGGAGCGGAAAATCCCGGTCGTGTTTTTCGACCGCATTCCGGACGACAACGGTTTCAGCAGCGTGGTGGTGAACGACCGCGAAGCTGCATTCCAGGCCGTCCAATACGCCCTGGATCAGGGCTTCACCCGGATCGTCCACCTGGGGGGCTTGCAACACATCTCCATCGCAAGGGACAGGGCGGCCGGTTATTGGGATGCCCTCCATGCAGCCGGGATGAAGGAAAACGACGGATGCGTCATTCCATGCGGATTTTCCGAAGAGGACGGTTATCTGGCATTCAAGCAAATGATGCAGACCCAGCCTCGGGCGGATGCTGTGTTCACTGTAAACGATCCCGTGGCCATCGGCGTTTACGATGCAGCGAAGGAAACGGGATTGCGGATCCCGGAGGACATCGGGGTGATCGGATTTTCGGACAACATCATCTCCCGCTACCTCTCGCCACCGCTGACGACCATATCCCAGCCCGCCCAGGAAATCGGGCGCCGTTCCGTGCTGTTGCTGCTGGAAGCCCTGCAGCGTCCGGACCGGCAATCGCCCAGGCAAGAGGTCGTCCCGGCACGTCTCATCGTCCGGGAATCGTGCCTGTCAAAAAAAAGAATGGAAACAACCGGTTCGTAGAAGTCGAAACCAATCATCAAAGGGGAGAAATGCATGATGAGGACGAGATTCAAACCATCTGGATCAGCAGTGACCGGCCTGATCCTCCTGTTGGGGGCCTCCTGGCTCCTGGCAGGAAACACCGGAAAGATCGCAGGCGTGATCACGGATGCCGCAAACCGGCAGCCTCTGATCGGGACCAACATCCAGATCCAGGGCACCGCGCTCGGGGCGGCGACGGACATGAAGGGCCAGTATTCGATACTCAACATCCCTCCCGGTATCTACACCCTTCGAATCAGCATGATGGGGTACAAAACGCTTGTCATTGAGAACGTCCGGGTCTTCATTGATCTGACCACTGCACTCAACCGTTCCCTGGAGCCGACCGTACTCGACGCGGCGGAAACCGTGACGGTTGTGGCAGAGAGACCGTTGGTTCAGGCGGATATGACATCCTCCCTGTCAACAGTCGGTGCGGATGAAATAGAGAAGCTCCCCGTACAAAGCATGGCGGACGTGCTCGAACTGCAGGCAGGCGTCATCCGCGACGGCGGCAATTTCCATATCCGGGGCGGCCGCGCCGGAGAGGTGGCCTACTGGGTGGACGGCGTGGCCACCACGGAATCCTTCAGCGGCGGAAATGCCGTGCCTGTGGAAAAGAACGCCGTGCAGGAGCTGCAGGTGGTCAGCGGGACTTTCAACGCCGAATACGGACAGGCCATGTCCGGCATCGTCAACATCATCACCAAGGAAGGCGGCGGAAAAACGGTGGGAGAGGTGAACGCCTATGCCGGCGATTATCTTTCCGGCCATGACGTTTATTCCGTGCTGAAAAAAGTCAATACTGAAACCGATCCGGCTACAGGCGTCACCCGGGCGATCGAGGACAAGGAGAATCCCCTGCGCCGCTTCAATCCGGTCCTGAACGCGGACTTCACGCTCAGCGGGCCCGTGCCTTTCGCCGGAAACCGCATGAATTTTTTCTTCAACGGCCGGTATTATTCGGACGAGAGCTTTCTGTACGGGAGGCGTTGGTTCTATCCTCAGGGCGTGACCGGAGACAGCGCGCTCGTCCCCCTGAACGCCTATCAATCCTATTCAAGCCTCGCCAAACTGACGTTTCGGGCCACGAGCAATCTGAAAATCAACTACAGCCTCTACCTGAACCAATGGCATAAGGACCGCTCGGGATGGAGCCAGTCCTACAAGTACAACCCGGACGGGATTCCGCAGAACGGCGGGACCGGACAAACCCATATCCTGGCCTGGAACCATGTTCTGTCCTCCAACACTTTCTATGAGGCCCGTGTTTCCAGGGTTTATCAGGATTACGAAAGCTACGTTTATGAGGACCCGGAGCTGATCCCGCATTACATGGTCAATGT
>JAFGEX010000260.1 GCA_016931355.1 bacterium | reverse complement strand
TGCCGGTCATGACAAGACTATCCGTTTGAATGACGAGAGAGTCAGAACGAATCCCGGTCATGACAAGGGGTTCAGTTTGAATCACAATGGAATCCTGGCGAATACCGGTCATGACAAGACTATCCGTTTGAATGACGAGAGAGTCAGAACGAATCCCTGTCATGACAAGGGGTTCAGTCTGAATCACAACGGAATCCTGGCGAATACCGGTCATGACAAGCGTATCCGTGTTGATGGTCTGTGAAGCAGTACCTCCCATAGAAGTAACTGCAGTGGAAATCAGGCCATTGGAAACGAGAACCACTATCTCGGATTCTCCGGGAATCAGGATCCCGGGGTCCACGGGTTTTGCATCCGCGAGCAGGCCGATCACGGTTTCCTTGGGTTCGCTGCTCTTCACCGGCTGAGGCGTGATGTTCATGAATCCTGCTCTCCGGAGCTGTCCGAACGCATCGCTGAAAGATTTGCCGGACACGTCCGGGACAGAAACACGATTGGCCGTTTTCTTTCCGGCAGAAGCGGGTTCGCCTTTGGATTTGGTAAGAAGCAGGAGAACCTCGTCGCCTGCGGATGCCTTCTTGCCTGCAGCCGGCCGCTGGCTTAAAACAGTGCCTGCAGGAAAATCCGGATCCTCCTGTTCGGATGTGATGACTTTCAGCCCTGCATCCGTCAGGATTTTTTCCGCCTCCTCACGCATCATGCCGGTTACCTTGGGAACGATGACCTCCGCTTTGGGAGGCACCACGAGGAACTGTCCGGATGCCCGGCATGCCAGCAGAACGATTGTTGAAGCAATGAAAAGCCTCCCACTGCCTCGGTATTTCATGCATTCCTCCATACGGGATGTGAAGAACCAGAATGGATTGAATTGAGATCATAAAATGATTGTCCTGCGTATAAATATTAAATCATATTATTTGAAAAATCAAGAGAAATTGTGCCGTTGGTTTTTAACCGTGTTCGTAAAAATAAGACTGAATTCACGGCAATGATCGCGGCAATGACTCCCGGGGGACCGGCTATGTCATGTCAGGAATGCACATCACAGGGCGGTGTCGTTCCCGAAATGTTTTATCGGGAATCCAGGGGAGGGGACGCAGGAGAGTAATCATTTCATGATGACATCGACCCCAGCCGTTCCAGATCCTTTTCCAGATCCTCCCAGGCTGCCAATCCCTTTTTCCACCAGTCCGTGACAATGCCGGCCTGATGTTCCCGGTCCAGCAGATCCGCGGAAGCAGCATCGATCGGGCTCGGTCTCCGGCCTGCCAGGGCCGTTCCGGAAAGGGGGATGAAATAGTGCATCTGGCATCTGGCGTTGGAGCGGAGATGGACTTTCCTCGCCCATTCGAGCGTACATAATCGATCTTCCGGCGTTTCTCCCGGGAATCCGATGATGATGTCGATCATGGGCCTGAATCCATGCTCATGGACCCAGGCTGCAGCCTGTTCCGCCTGTTCGAGGGAATGCCCCCGGCCGATCAGTGCCAGCATTCTTTCGGATCCGGTCTGGGCTCCGATGGTGATTTTCTTGTTCGTGCAGTATTTTTTTAGAATCCGTAGTGATTCGGGCGTGATGGTTTCCGGCCTGAGTTCGGACGGGAAAATGCCGTACTCAATGTGTCTGATCTTATAAGAAACAGGCACGCGAAGCAGGGATTCGAGAAGATCCGGATTGTATTCGCCGGCCTTCCGGGAGCCGTATTCCAGGCCACTGGGGCATATGAAGCAGGCCCTGAACTGCAGACGCCGGATCGGCAATTCTTTAAAATAGGATTCCACGGATTCCATGCTTCTGTATCTCGGCTTTTTTGATGAACCTGTCTGGCAGAACCTGCAAGTGTGCAGGCATCCGCGCATGATTTCAACGGGCGGGATGAAGGACATGGCTTTTGAAACCGGGAAGCTGGAATCGAGCGGGATTTCCGTTCTGCCGGCAAATACACGCTGTTTCAATTGGAATCCGGAATCCAGCCCATTCAGGCAGAACTCGGGAAGGATACGCTCGCACTCGCCCTGGAATACAGCGTCGAATCCCATGGCAAAGCCGCTGTCCGGATCCCCTGTGACATGGGAGCCGCCGGCAATCCAGAGCGTGTCATTTCCTCCCGATGATTTCAGAGACGAAAGCTCTTTCCACACCTCCGGGATATGCGGGGTCATGAAACCGTAACCGATGATTTTCCGGCCGGGGACAGCCAGGCGTTTTTTCATCCCTGTTGCCGAGGATTCTACCTGCAGATCAAAATGCCTGTCCAGCCCCTGAGATTCCAGGGCATGGAGCAGCACGGGCAGGCTGAAACGGTTGTAATCAGCCAGGCGGAGGATGAAAGGGATGCGGTTTTTCATGTTGATGATAGCTTTTCCATCCGCTTTTAAAAAGTTTCTGTTGGATGCCTGCCGAACAGATATTTCAAACAGATTCATTCATGGGCAAGAATCTTTCGTCCCGAAAGGATGGGGATCAGGATGACACGATTCCAGAATGAGTACGCCTTGCAGTTACTGCCCAGTCAACAAACGAGTCGACATATTGCGGCTGAAAAAGCCGTTTTTACCGGTTATTCTGAGCAGATTTCAGTAACAACTTCTTTGCTGCTTCATTCTTACAACCAGAAAAAATGTTCTCTCCGCATCGTCAATATAAGGAATCCCCTGCCGGCGTGCAAATGCAGAAGCCATCATCAGGATATTCCACAATTCCAGACGATTCTCCGGCTTGCATTTTTTCGCATGAAAAGGTATATTGATCCATCATCGCAATCGGGCTGCGTCGTCCGGATCCTGGGCGAGGGAGGGAGTCATGAGAACTTGCAAATCTTGGTTTCCTTGGATTGTCATACTGCTCATGAACTGTCCGGGCATTCCGGCGGAATCCGTCAATCCGGACCTGCTTCAAAAACGCTGGCCAGCGAAGTGGATCTCGCCCCCGGATGTCTCCCTGCACGAATACGGGGTGTATCATTTCAGGAAATCCTTCGACGTCCCCTCCGTGCCGGATAAATTCATCATCCATGTTTCTGCGGACAACCGCTACAGGCTTTTCGTGAACGGAGAGCCTGTCTGTTCAGGACCTGCGCGCGGGGATCTGTGGAACTGGCGCTTCGAGACGGCCGATATCGCCAAGGTTTTGAAGAAAGGCAGGAATGTCCTGGCAGCCGTGGTCTGGAATTTTGCCGATCTGGCTCCCTGGGCGCAGATGACGGATAAGACCGCTTTCCTGGTTCAGGGGAATACGGGAAATGAATCCGCAGTGAATACACCGGAAGGGTGGAGGGTTCTGCAAAACAGGGCCTACACACCTGCCGGCCGCGACCGGATGGAGCCCTATCAGTTCATCGTCGTGGGGCCGGGCGATCGCGTGGACGGCGCCTTTTATCCCTGGGCATGGCAGGAGCCGGATTTTGAAGATTCCGGTTGGGTGGATCCTGTCCGGCTGGGCAACGGGACCCCGCGGGGCATGCATGACGGCGGCATGCCCTGGATGCTGGTGCCCCGGAACATACCCCTTTTCCCGGAAAACATCGAGAGGATACAGAAAGTCCGGAGGGTTTCCGGCATTGAAGTGGATACCGGATTTCTAAGCGGGACAAAAAGTCTTTCCATCCCTCCGCATTCGCAGGCAAAAATTCTGCTGGATCAAACCTTTCTGACAGTGGCCTACCCGGAGCTGCGGGTCAGCAAAGGAAAGGGAAGCAGCATCACGCTGATCTACGCGGAAGCTCTGGTGGATGCGCAATACCGGAAAGGGCATCGGGACGACATCCAAAACAGATTCGCAGCTGGACTGTACGACCATTTCCTGCCGGACGGCGGAGAGCATCGCCTGTTCAGGCCTCTGTGGCTGCGCACGTACCGATACATCCAGATGGAAGTGGAGACAGGAAACGAGCCGCTTCTCATCGAGGATATACACGGCATGGCCACAGGCTATCCCTTCGAGGAAAAAGCGGTTTTTCAATCCAGCGACAGGAGCCTCGATGACATCTGGAACACAGGATGGCGTACTGCCAGGCTGTGCGCAGGGGAGACCTATTTTGATTGCCCTTATTACGAGCAGATGCAGTATGCCGGAGACACGCGCATCCAGGCCCTGATCTCCCTGTACGTGTCCGGAGACGACAGACTGATGCGCAACGCCATCCTGCAGTTTCATGATTCACGCTTCCCGGACGGCCTGACAGCCAGCCGTTATCCCTCGCGCATTCCGCAGGTCATCCCGCCCTATTCACTTTTCTGGATTGCCATGATTCACGATTACTGGATGCACCGGGAGGATGAGGCTTTTATCGGTCAGTTTCTGGGCGGGATACGGGGCGTGCTCGAATGGTACGAGAGGCATATTGACGAAACCGGCATGCTGGGTCCCATGCCCTGGTGGAATTTCGTGGACTGGCCCGACCAGTGGGCATGGAACAATGAAGCCGGAATCGGGGGCATCCCGACCGGCGCTGAGGACGGGCATTCATCCATCATCAGCCTGCAATTCGCCTATGTGCTCGACAGGGCAGCCCGGCTGATGGACGCCTGGCAGGACGCAGCATATGCCCAGCATTACCGGGAGCTTTCAGAAAAAGTCAAGAACGCGGTTTTGAAACATTGCTGGAGGGAAGAGGAAGGCCTCATTGCGGATGCGGCGGAGAATTCCGTATTCAGCCAGCATGCGAACGTCATGGCGGTCCTGACCGGTCTGATCGAAGCGCCGGCAGAAAAGGCGTTCATCCAGAGAGTTGCGGATGATGAAACCCTGATTCAATGCACCTTCTACTACCGGTTTTACCTGAATCAGGCGCTGAAAAAAGCCGGGCTCGCAGATCAGATCATCCCCGGGCTGTCTTCTTGGCGGGACATGCTGAAAATCGGTCTCACCACTTTTGCCGAGCGGCCCGAACCGACGCGTTCAGACTGCCATGCGTGGAGCGCTGCGCCCAATTACGATTTTCTGGCAACCGTATGCGGGATTGTGCCGGATTCCCCGGGATTCAAAACCGTGCGGATCGAACCGGGTTTCGGACCGCTCGATCGTGTCCTGTGCAGTATGCCGCATCCACAGGGCATGATACGGCTGGAACTGAAAAGGATCGGGAAAACAGGATTGAAGGGCGGTGTGGACCTGCCCTCCGGAGTCACAGGCGTTTTCCTCTGGAACGGCAGGAGCCTGACTCTCAGGCCGGGGCGCCAGGATTTGATGATACAGGATTAGAACTCAAAAAAAAATACGGCTGAATCGAAAAGGAGGAGTTCACCCATGGCTTACACTCACAAGGAACTGAAACACATGAAGATGGCCCAGCTCCAGGAAATCGCAGGCGGGATAACGCATGAGGCGGTGAAGGGCCATTCCCAGATGCACAAGGAGCAACTGATCACAGCGATCTGCACGGCCCTGAACATCGAAATGCATGAGCATCACGACGTGGTGGGTGTGGACAAGGCTGCCCTCAAACAGAAGATCCGTGCGTTGAAAAAGGAAAAAGAGAAGGCCATACAGGAGAAAGACAAGGCCGGAATCATCGCCTTCCGGCATAAAATCAAGGATTTGAAGCATCAATTGCGCAAGGCCATGGTTTAATCCGTCCGTTGTTGATGGACCCCTATCTTAAAGAGGCAGTCATGAACGGCCATATTCCCGTACTCCTGGTCCAGGGGAAATGCCTGGCTGAAGCCTGGGAAAAAGCATTGATCGGCCTGTACAGGCAGGGCTGCAATTTCAAGACCGAATACGACAAACCGGACGACCCTCCCAGCAAGGACTGTTCCATGACCCTTGTTGTGTCCGATCCCCTGTCTGAGCCCATGATACACAAGGATTTCCCTGGAGGATTGGAGGATCTGCAGGAATACGTGCTCGAGGTGCTCGAGGGCATCAAAGATCATTGTGTCCGTTCCGCTGAGGATCCGGACGACACGCGCTGGGAATACACCTATCACCAGAGGCTGTTCAATTACACTGTGCCAGGCTGTGAGGCACCGTTCGACCAGATCGAAATGCTTGCCCAAAAACTGGCTGCAACCCCTCATACCCGGCGTGCCCAGGCAGTGACCTGGAAGGTCTGGGAGGACAATGTGTGCTATGATCCAGCCTGTCTGCAGAGCCTTTGGTGCAGGCTGCTTCAGGATGATCACGGCATCCTGCATTTGAACATGAACGTCCGTTTCAGGTCCAACGACGCTTACAAAGCCGCTTTTATGAACATGTTCGCCCTTATTCAACTCCAGAAGAAGATCGCAGAGAGGATCGCCTTCCTTTCGGGCAGGGAAATCCGGCTCGGCCGATACGTGCACCAGGCCGACAGTTTTCATCTTTACGGCTCCTATTTCAGGGATTTCGAGGAACGTTTCCTCCGGGCCCTGGAAAACCGGACCTTCGAGGAAAGAACCCTTCCTTTTGAGGCGGTCAGGGAAATCATGGAAGAATCCATCCCTTCGATACGCGAAAAGGCAAGATCCATGTGCCGGGGTCAATAAGGATTGTCCATGCGTGCCAAAGGGATTTGTCTTCTCGTTCTGATGCTGCTGCCCGTCTCTGTCCGATCCGAAAACACCGGTTCCAAACACGATTCGGGGATTCTCGCGCAGACGCCGTTCAAAGGTGCGCCGATTGCCCTTCCGGGGCGGATCGAGGCGGAGGATTTCGACAACGGCGGAGAGGGCGTGGCCTATCACGATCTGGATCCGGAAAACCAGGGCGGCGCGTACCGCAGCGAGGGCGTGGACATCGAGAACTGTGGTGAAGGCGGATACAATATCGGCTGGGTGGGCGCGGGTGAATGGCAGGAATATACGGTCCATGTGACGGTTCCGGGTTTCTATGATATCGACGTGCGTACGGCCGCCTATTCCCAGGGAGGATTTTTCCACATCAACCTGGGTTCGACCAACATCACGGGTACGCAGCAGGCTCCGGGAACAGGAGACTGGCAGGTTTACACAACCGTCACCATACCGGACGTCACCCTGACGGCCGGGCAGAAGGTCCTGCGCTTGGTCTGCGAATCGGACGGGTTCAACGTCCACTACATCGAATTTCGCAAGGTGACCGACACCCTCAAGCCCGCGGTCAGCATCACAGCGCCCTTCAGCGGACAGGTTTTCTCCGAAGGCCAGGATATTTCCATCACCGCGGATGCCTCTGATCCGGACGGACAGGTCGTGCGTGTCGAATTTTTCCTGAACGGCACTTTGCTTGCGGAGGACCACACTGCCCCCTACACGGCTTTGCTGGAGAATCCGGGCGTCGGTATTCTGGATCTGGAGGCCAGGGCGACCGACAATGAAGGCGCCTCCCGGATGTCCGGCAAGGTACGCATTTCCGTGATCCGGGATACGCTCCTGCCCAGGCTCGAAAAGCCGGATTTTTCGCCGGACCGGGGTTTCTACGACAATCCCCTGGATGTCTCCGTCACCTCGGGCATCGATTCCATCCCCCAGGTCATGCTCAGATACACGCTGGACGGAAGCGACCCCCGCACCTCCGCCTCGGCCATTCTTTCAACGACCCCGATGTCCGTTCGAGTCGATCCGCAGTCCTCAGCCGGCAGGCCCCTGAC
>JAFGEX010000259.1 GCA_016931355.1 bacterium | reverse complement strand
CCGGATCAGATCGCGTTTTTCGGGCTGCCGCCGGTCTGTACCATACGGATTTTCACGGAGCGGGGCGAGTTGATCCGGAACATCGATCATACAAACAACAGCGGCGACGAGCTCTGGGATTCCACGACCGATTACAAACAGGTCATCGTCAGCGGCCTCTATGTTGCTGTTTTCGAAACACCCGACGGAGAAGTGGCGTACCGGAAATTCATCGTCATCCGTTAACCCGAATGGGAGTTCGTGACATGAAAAACTTCAGATACTTTTTTGCGGCCGGTCTGGTTCTCCTGCTCTCAGGGGCAGGCATGGCAGGGGATTATGAGAAACTGGCCCAGACCGGATTCAATTTCCTGAGCGTGAACTCGGACGGCCGGGCATCAGCCATGGCCGGAGCCGTGACTGCGCTCGATATGGGATCCAGTGCGATGTTCTTCAATCCGGCGGGCATGGCGCGGCTGAACGGATTCGTTCATCTTTCCGCAAGCAACAATAAATGGATCGCGGACATCGCCCACAACACGTTCAGCGTTGCCTTGAGCCCGTCTGAGGGGCGTTTCGGCGTTTTTGGGTTCAGCTTGCAGCTTGTCGATTACGGGGAAGTGCAGTTGACAAGGGTGGCGGACAACGACAATTCCTACGAGGACATGGGAACCTTCGAGCCCTCGGCCACCGCATTCGGGCTGGGATACGCGCGTTTTCTGACAGACCGTTTCTCGGTCGGCGGCCAGATCAAGTATGTGCGCCAGGATCTGGGCGAGAATCAGATCACCACGTTTGTTTCCTCAACCCAGGAGGACACTTCAACGGTGGAAAACGTTCTGACTCCCGTTGCATTCGATTTCGGGACGCAGTTCAGGACCGGAATCAAGAGCCTCACGTTCGGCATGTCCGTCCGGAATTTCTCGCAGGAAGTGAAGTTCGCACGGGAAGGATTCCAGCTGCCCCTGGTTTTCACGATCGGTGTATCTGCCGACCTCATGGACTGGATCTCCTGGGGCGGGCCGAAACAGTCGCTCATGCTCGCCGTGGATGCCAATCATGACCGGTCCCATCCGGAACAGGTGATGGTGGGCCTGGACTACTGCCTCATGGACATGCTGTCCCTGAGGGGCGGGTATGTCAGCGGCAATGATGAAGACAAATTCTCCTTCGGCGTCGGCGTGTCCTATGCAGGGATCCTGATGGATTATGCCTATACGCCGTACGGCATATTCAACGAAATTCAGAGGGTTTCCATCCGTTTTTCCATGTAATTCTGAAAGAATCCGAGGAGAAGGGTTATGAAAAAAGCGATTTTCTTCAGCCTGTGGCCCCTTCTGGTCCTGTTCATCGCCGGCTGCGAATACGATCACCCCAAGGCTGTTTGGGATCCCAACGAGAGTCTGGGAAATAACGTTGCGATCACATCGATCGAACCTGCCGGCAGGGCCGATGCGGGCGTTCAGACAATCAAAATCACGGGGGAATATTTTTCATCTGAAATTTTGAAAAACTGGGTCTTTTTCGGCGGAGTACGGACATCGGTTCTCACCTGCAGTCCCACGGAACTGATCGTGAACAGGCCGAATACATCCGGCGACTCCCTGTCGGTTGAAGTCGTGGTGGACAAGGCTTATATTTTAGGCAAGTATCCGGGCTATGGAGTTGCACAAGTCGCGAGGCTATACGGGAACCTGCCTTCCAAGAACATTATTCAGATGATGGATCTGGATGCTCAGGAGAATATCTACGCGCTCAGGAACGACAAGAGCGTAATGAAGATCTCAACGAACGAATCCCCGGAGCCATTCGGGTCTCGGGATTTCAGGGGAAACGCGTCGGATCTGAAGGTGGGTCCCGGCGGGCAGGTTTTCATCAAGCAGTTCAACCATACGAACCTGTATGTCATCCCGGCTGAAGGCGGCGTCACGGTCAAATACGGAAGCTTTGCCAAGCAGGGGAGTTTTATCGATTTTGACGAGAACGCCAATTGTTATACGGTCGGAAAAAACAACGGCGTCTCGGTTTTAAAACCGGATCTGACCAGCGCGGTGGTCGGAGATTACGAGGACCTGGACGCCACCTGGATCAGGGCGTGCAATGGATTCCTCTATGTGTCCGATGCGACCGGCATCTACAGAAGCCAGGTGCTGGGACCAGACGGCTCGCTCGGGAACAAGGCGAAGATCTTTGATTTGACGCAGGTGCCCGGATACGATGCTTCTTCCATCCTTTCCTTCGCTGTGGCCCAGAGCGGCAATCTCTATTTGGCCACAGACAACATCAAGCCCCTGCTGATGGTTTCAGTGGAGGGCACAGCTCAGCCGTTCTACTCTGAAATCATCATACCGAACAGCGGCCAGCTCGTATGGGGGAATGGGCATTTTGCCTATATCAACATGACGGAAGACAATCCCACAAATGATATTTTCCGCATCGACATGGCGGAGCAGGGCGCGGCGTATCAGGGGAGGATGCGATGAGGCGATGAGGCTTTAAATCTGTGCGTTTCGCTGGCCCAGGTTTCAAGGAAGGTTCGCCGGCGGACGCTGTTAACGAGCCAATCGGAAAAAATGGATTTGACTGCGAGCTCAGGGTGAGCTTCAGTTGGATGGATGAATGGACAGAAGGCCGGATTGTTTCAGGTATCCGGCTTTTCTGTTTTTGTTTCTACGCCTCTATCGGATTGATGCGGTACGGATTGGGATCTGACAGCGGGTGTATGCCCCTTGTCTTTCCGAGGAGCAAGCGAGCGAATATGACTGTCTTTTCCTTACAGATCAACCCTGCAACTTCCGGCGGGGAGCTTCAATCTGTCAGCAATCGCATGCCCCTTGTCTTTCCGCAGGCGAACCAGCGGATACAAATGTTTTTAACCTGCAGATCGAAGATCCCCAGGCCTCTCGCTGCCGGGGAGCTTCAATGTGACCGTGTAGGCCTTCGCAGCGACCGGCCTCAGGTTCGGCAGACAGGCATCAATGCAAAGCAAGGGTCGGATGCGCCACGGTTTTCGAAACTGCGGATACAGAATGACCTTTTTCAAGCGGGGAAGGGGGAAATGTCAAAAGCCGCATCCTGCCGGGAAGCCTTTTTTTTGAATGATGCCCGGAATCACCTTTTCCTGCAGCCAGGGCTGCTTCCGCTCCAGTGTTGACGGATCAGGCGAATAAAACCAGGCTGAACGCCATCAGCATCATGCCGGCGATCAGCCCGAGGATTGCGATGTGATGCTCGCCGTACTCTTCTGCAGTCGGCAGCAGCTCATCGAGTGAAATGTAGATCATGATCCCCGCAACGACCGCAAAGATCAATCCGAAAGTGGCATCGGAGAAAAATCGTTTCAGAAGAAAAAACCCGGCTAATGCACCGACAGGTTCGGAAAAGCCGGAAAGCAATGAATAGAAGAAGGCTTTTTTTCTGCTCCGGGTGGCAAAATAAATGGGCGCTGACACGGCGATCCCTTCGGGGATGTTGTGAATGGCTATTGCGACGGCGATGCTGATCCCAAGGGCCGGATCCTTCAGCGCGCCGATAAAAGTGGCCAGGCCTTCGGGAAAGTTGTGGATGGCGATCGCCAGTGCTGAAAAAATCCCCATGCGCATCAGTTTTTTCTGACCCGCATCCGCCGGCGTCCCGCTCCCCACGTTTTTCATCTCATGGGGATTCTCGAAAGACGGCACGAGCCAGTCGATCAGTGCAATGATCCCGATCCCGGCGAAGAATGCGATCACGGTCGTCCAGTACCCCTGTTTGATGCCGTACAAATCCGTCAGGGAGTCTTTTGCTTTTTGGAGAATCTCGACAAAGGAGACGTAGATCATGACGCCTGCAGAGAATCCCAGTGCGCCTGCAAGGAATTTGGGATTGAATTTCCTGGAAAAAAACGCCATCAGGCTGCCGATGCCGGTCGACAATCCGGCGAAGAGCGTCAATCCGAGCGCGAAGGGTATATTTTCAAATGTCATGTTTGACTCCTCGAATCCGGAAATCCTCTTTTAAAGGATGGGAAGATCCGGGTAAAAAACATCATGGAAATTTGATGAACGGAGACGAAATGAGAAGCCTCGGCAAATCCCTGAAAAGAAGCGGACTCCGCCTGGAGGGCGGAGTCCGCTGACAGGACGAAATTTATTTTTTCACTTCGCTCAACGGTATCCCCAGCGCGTCCGCCACTCCCTTTCCGTATGCGGGATCCGCCTTCATGCAGTTGCCGATATGGCGGATCTTGATTTCCTTCGGCGCATCGCCCATGGCCCGCGCCGTGTTTCCGAACAGTGCCTGCTGCTGGGCTGGCGTCATCAGGCGGAACAGCATCCCCGGCTGGGTGTAGTAGTCGTCATCGTCCTTGCGGAAATCCCAACGGTCCGCGTCGCCCTTGAGCGCCAGGGGCGGCTCCGCATATTCGGGCTGCTGCTGCCACTGGCCGTAGCTGTTGGGCTCGTAGCCGAGCGTGCTGCCGTAATTGCCGTCCACGCGCATGGATCCGTCGCGGTGGAAGCTGTGGTACGGGCAGCGCGGGGCGTTGACCGGTATCTGATGATGGTTGACGCCGAGCCTGTACCTCTGGGCGTCGCCGTAGGAGAAGAGACGGCCCTGCAGCATCTTGTCCGGGGAGTATCCGATGCCCGGTACGATGTTCGCCGGATTGAAGGCCGCCTGTTCCACGTCGGCAAAGTAATTTTCCGGGTTCTTGTTCAGTTCCATCACGCCGACTTCGATCAGCGGGTAATCCTTTTTCAGCCAGACCTTGGTGAGATCGAACGGGTGAAAGCGGTATCCGGCTGCGTCCTTTTCAGGCATGATCTGGACGAACAGGGTCCAGCGCGGGAAATCGCCCTTTTCGATGCTGCCGTACAGGTCGCGCTGATGGCTTTCCCTGCATTTCCCGATCACCTTTTCGGCTTCCTCGTCCGTCAGGTTTTTGATGCCCTGCTGAGTGTGGAAATGGAACTTGACCCAGTTGCGTTCGTTTTTCGCGTTGATGAAACTGAATGTGTGGCTCCCGAATCCGTGCATGTGGCGGTAGGAGGCGGGAATGCCGCGATCGCTCATGACGATGGTGACCTGATGCAGCGCCTCGGGCAGCGAGGTCCAGAAGTCCCAGTTGTTCAGGGCGCTGCGCAGGTTGGTGCGCGGGTCGCGCTTGACCGCGTGGTTCAGGTCCGGAAATTTCAGCGGATCACGCAGGAAGAAGACCGGCGTGTTGTTCCCGACGAGATCCCAGTTCCCCTCCTCGGTGTAGAACTTGATGGCAAAGCCGCGTATGTCCCTCTCCGCATCCGCAGCGCCCCGTTCGCCTGCGACGGTTGAAAAACGGACGAACAGATCCGTTTTTTTGCCGACCTTGGAGAAAACCGCGGCCTTCGTGTACCGGGTGATGTCATGTGTAACGGTGAACGTGCCGAAGGCCCCTGAACCCTTGGCGTGCATGCGGCGCTCCGGGATCACCTCGCGGTCAAAATGCGCGAGCTTCTCAAGGAACCAGGCGTCCTGAAGCAGCATGGGCCCGCGCGGACCTGCGGTCATGCTGTTCTGATTGTCCGTTACAGGCGCGCCGTTTCTCGTGGTCAGCTTTTTGCTCTTGTCTTTCATGTACGCTCTCCTTTTTTTGTTATTGTTTAGCTTTTTAGTATATTTCTTCGAACGGGCCGTATTTTTGAAACGCGGATCTGTCTTGCGCTCTCGGTTTATACGTCCTGATATGTATGATGTGGGCCGTGACTCCGGCTGCAATGATCATCAGCAGTATCCGGGTCCACCAGGACGAGACAGCGAAAAATGCGGAAAAACCGATGGTCGGCCAGAGCAGGATCAGAACAAGTGCCTTGTGCCGGGCCGTCATGCCCCTTCC
Organism: bacterium; assembly: GCA_016931355.1. Lineage (GTDB taxonomy): Bacteria > Zhuqueibacterota > QNDG01 > QNDG01 > JABMRT01 > JAFGEX01. Next base: position 5,341 of record JAFGEX010000259.1, on the reverse strand, counting down.
TGTAATGGCTGATGTACTCTCCGCAGAAGCGATTGGTCGTCAGCCAGAGATAAAACCGTTTCGAGCTTCTGGCGTAAAAGAAAGCGGCCAGGAGCAGGAAGGGGGTGGCAGGCAGCAGGGGCAGGAACATGCCGAGAACCCCCAGGCAGACGCAGAGGGTGCCGGTGATGATCAGTAGCATTTTAAAGGTCTTCTTCATGGAGCGAACCTCACAGTGAGCGCATTCCTTTTAGCTTGCCGCTGGGTAAGCGGGCGAATACAAACAAATTTTTCCCTACAGATCGAAGATTCCCCTGCAGCTTGCTGCCGGGGAGCTTCAAAATTTCAAGGATGCATTCTGCAAATCACCTGAACGAACGATGTTCCATAAACGACCCTGGCAGGTTGCGATAAAAGACAGTCAAAAAATGTAAGGAAGTTTATTTTAAAAGCGAAAACGGTTATTAGAAAAAGATGAAATCCTTTTCCCTCCTGGTTTTCAAATTATTAAAAAAATCTTAAAAAATAATCAATAAACTCTTTAAAAACAAAAATAAAGGATTGCTTCTCAATCAATCAGAAGTCTGCTCAATCCCTTTATAAAACAGCCGGTAAATTTATCTGTTAAAATAAATATAGTAATCATTATCAAAATAATCAATATAAATCTTAAATCTGTATTAAATAAACAGCATTCCGAATTGCATCAGCCTGGATAGACTTTCTAGGTGGACGGTTCTGTTTTTTTTGCCATGCGCCCCAGTTGAATGAGCTTCAGGCCTACCAGGATCAGCCAGATGAGCTGCGGCAGGCCGCCGACCATTAAAAGAACGGCACTGATATTTTCTGTCACAAAGACCAGATTCAGTACGGTCCGGAAAAAATCGAGCCCGTGACCCGCGATTCCGAGCCAGGCAGTCGTTTTGCCGAAAAGCTTGCCGTGCAGCATGAGTATTGAAAAAATGACGGCCGCTCCTTCCGAAAGGAATCCGCCGATATTCAAGCCCACACCGGCTTCAGCCATTTTCATCTGTGCTGCTGATACCAGGGCAGCCCGTCTTGTTTCCTCGGCGGCTGCCGCATATTGATTGCTCAGCTGTACAATAGAATAGGCGGGATGGATCATGATCAGGATTGTCAACCCGACGAAGGCGGCGAGAGCAGCGAGAGCTGCAAAACCCGCATGGTCTTTCCTGAGGATATTGAAAAGGCAAAGAAATGTCAGATAATAGAGCATGGCTCCAAAAAGGGTCGGGATGGAAAGCAACAGCAATCCGGCGGTCCTGTTGTCCCGGAGCAGATCAAACCAGCCCTGGCCGGAATCCGGGTACGGGCCCAAAATAAAAAAGATTGCCGTGTCGAACAGGAAAAACACCATCATGATGAGTGTGGCGATCCCGCTGATGCGATAAAGGTTTTTCCATCCAGGTTCCGGTATTGTTGGATCTGCGGATTTCATCCTTTGATCCTCCTTAACGAATTTTCTGGTTCGGTGTTCAGGGAAATGCGTCCGGAGATCCTTTCGCGTCTTTTATTTGATGTAAACCATCTTGATGGATTGTTCCCGCCCGCCCATTTTCAGGCAGCAGAAATAGACGCCTCCGGAGATGCCCTTCGGCGCCCAGCGGATCTGATGCGTCCCTGCATGCATCTGTCTGTCCAGCACGGTTTCGATCAGACGTCCCTGGACATCCGCAATCATGATTTTTACGGGTCCGTATTCCGGGATCGTGAAACGGATTCTTGTTTCAGGATTGAAAGGATTCGGAAAGTTGCGCTCGAGACCGAACAGACCCGGAATCGGATCCTCCCGGGCGATGACCGTGTTCACAATGACGGGGGCGCTGAATATCGAGGTGTTTCCTGCAATATCCGTTGCTGTTGCCGTGATGTTTCCGACTGGAGACAGACCTGAAAGATTGAATGCGAAAGAACCCGATGCGTCCGTCACCGTGGAACCCAGGTACTGCATCCCCTGGCTGCTTGCATCTGAAAACACTTCGATGACGGAAGAGGGCGATGCGGTGCCAAGCACCTGTTCCGGCGTGGCGGAAAGAAGGGTCGGAGCGGATATGCCGGCATTGCTGAATCCGGCCAGCGTGATGCCGCTGTACAGGTTGGCGGATATGCAGTTCCGGCTCAATGTGTTTTCATATGTGTTCTCGCCATCCAGATACACACCTGAAAAGGGATGATGTCCGATGAAATTCTCAATGATCAGATTCTTCGTTGAATGGATGCGGTATGAGAGGATGCGGATGCCGGAATCCACATTGCCCAGCTTGAGCGTCCAGGTGCGATCCGTGCCGATGCAGTTGTTGATGACGGTGTTTTCATACGCATCCCATATTTCGATCCCTTTTCGGTTTCCAAAAATCATGTTTCCGTTGATTTCATTGTGATGGCTTCCCTCTTCGATCTCGACGCCCGCGTACCCTCCCCTGAGCCCGTTACCTACCGTATCCGTTCCGGTCCGGTTCAGACCGATATAATTGCTGCTGACGATGTTATGGCAGCTGCCATAAGTGATTTTGATGCCTCCCCATGGGTTTCCCCCGATGATGTTGGGCAGGGTGTCCAGCGGGACGATCGCGTTGTACCGGCTGGTGTCGTCCATGAATATCCCGTAAAGATTGCCCCTGTGTTGCAGGCCGTTCCCGTCCACTCCGATATAGCATCCTGCGATGATGCATCGTTCAGTCCCGGCCAGATAGACTCCCATCTGATTGAAGCGGTTGATGATCAAATGGAATACTTGCACCTCATTTGTTTGAATGTATAAGCCGCTTCCCCATGCACACGAAGAGCCGTCCAATTCGATTTCAGGACCGGACGGATTGCAATCCTCTCCCAAAAATTCCCGCTGACTTCTGCCGTCTATCATCAGGCCGGAATCGGATATTGCAGTCAGCGGCGTCAGCGGTTTGATGGAGAAAACGCCTGTTCCTGCGTGATAACCCGGATCCGATTTCGGGATCCTGAACAGAATCGCATCGGGGCCGGGATTTGAATTTGCCTCCAGTATGGCATTTCTGAGCGATCCGGGACCGTCGTCCGCAGTATTGACGACAATAAAATCAGCCGGAAAAAGAGGGGCGTTGAAAAGGACCAGGCAGAAGCAAAATGCGGCCCATGAAGGGATTGTCGAACGTCCATGGATCATGGCATACCTCCTTTTTTCAAAGGATTTTCATTTCGATTCATGAGCGGACGCATCGGATGCCCGGTTCAATAACAGCAATCCTGAAAAAGGGTCGTACCGGTCTGTCGAAAAAGGATGGAATGGGTGTTCAATCTTTATCGGATGATTGGAATATAATCAAACGACAGGTTGAAAACAACTCTGCCCGTCATAAAAATCCAAAGGGATGCTGCAGGAAAGGGACGGAGTGAGCCGGTGGTGCAGGTGAATCATCAATCTGGACTCTGATTCACCGCGACGCTCCCTTGCGGTGCGCCGCAATGATGCAAGCTCGCCTATCCAGAGGTTTGCCGCATGGTTTCTGAATCTGACAGCGAGCGTATCCCCCTTAGGCTTGCCGCGGGGTAAGCGAGCTGATATCCATATCTTTTTCCCTGCAGATCCAGGATTCCCGGCAGCTCGTTGCCAAGGCGCTTCAAATCCGCATGGGATTCCGCGAATAAATCGCGTGAAATCCTGTTCAGCGGACGATCCATTTCTTCATAACTTTGAAATGCCATGCTTTTTGATGAGGCGGATGAGAAGTTTACAGGTTTCTATTTCATCAGCGATATTTTCTGCGCCGCGGTCCGGTTTCCGGAGATCATACGGCAGATATAGACGCCGCCGGGCATATCCACCCCCCGTTCGTCCGTACCATCCCAGGGTATAGAAAAAAATCCCGGATCCTGCATGCCGGCGAACAGGGTCCGGACTTTTTCCCCGAGGATATTGTAGATTTCGATGGTCAGGGACGCTCTCCGGTACATCGAATAAACGATGAACGTCCCCTGGTTGAACGGATTCGGCCGGTTCTGCACAAGCGTGAAGTCGCGCCGGTCCGGTGCATCCTGCAGAGGCCTTTCCAGGACCGGCGAATCCAGACCGTCCTCCCAATTCAGCTCCGACAGGTACAATCCGCCCTGCTTGATGCCCGCGCTGCTGATATACCAACCGCCTTTTTCGTCCCTGACGATTTCAGCCGCATGCGCCGGGATGTGGCCGGCATAATCCGCGTTCCGCCACAGATCCCGGCTTTCAGAACGGAAAACATCGGTCCCCACGTATCCGGGATGCTGCCATTCGGATACGGATTCGGTGGGCGGATCGTAGGGACGCGGCCCGATGAAAAGATAATACCAGCCGTTCCGCCTGACCACGAAAGGCGATTCAGTCGGGCCCCATCCCCAGCCCGTGTGCAGATCCGCATACACGATTTTCCGTCCGCTCCAGTGGAAGAGGTCATCACTGGTCCGGCAGGCCACCACATGCCGGCCGCCTCCCGGATCATTGGTCGCTGTATAATACAGGATCCAGTCGTTTTCATCGTCGCAGCGGAGAACCATGGGATCCCTGGCCTGGAATCCGTCCCGGAAGAGGACAACGGGATCGGACCACGCGGTCAGATCCTGCGAAGTCCGGAGAACGATGGCGTAGCTTTCCAGATCACCGCCTGCGCAGTAGAACATGTAATAGGTGTCCTCGTTCAGGAGGATGTGTGGCGCCCACAGCACCTTCCCGCCTGCGAGGGGTTCATGGAAAGGGGGAGGCATTTCCCTCCATGTTTTCTGATTCAGGCTGTCCGCAACGGCATGGCCGAAATAATCGGCGATGGTCGGGTCTCCGGAATCCGGATCAGGCCAGACGATGCCGAACAGGTGCCAGACGCCGTCCTTTCCCCTGATGAAGCAATGATCGTTCACATGCCAGTTTTCATGTGCCGGTGTGTAAACGGGATCGGCTGGAAAATCTTCAACTGTAAAAAACGGATGATGCGCTGAAGGGAAGGGATACTCTCCTGCCCAGTATTTGCCCGGAAGGATCTGCCAGTCATGGAACAAAACGCCGTCCGTATCCGGATAAAAGACCTCCAGACGGCCGTCCGGATTCAGGGCCGAGGCCATGCAGGTTGCGGTCCATCCGAACGGTTTGCCTGAGCCCCAGCCTTCACTGGGCGCCGTCTGCCAGTTGTGCCACAGGATGCCGTCCTCCCGGATAAAAAAGACTTCCATGCGGCCGTCGTGATTTTTCCCGATATGGATATCCAGGGCCTGTTCCGAGAAAACGATGCCGCCGTCCCATCCGTTGTTAGGCGCGGTCTGCCACTGATGGCGAAGGACATTGTCCCGGTCTATATAAAACACTTCCAGCCTTCCGTCTGCATTCCGGCAAACGGCTGTT
>JAFGEX010000258.1 GCA_016931355.1 bacterium | reverse complement strand
CCTCGATGCTCCAGTCATGCGGCAGGTCCAGACTGCGCCAGGCCGAATCGTCAAATGAAGGCTGATCCGCGCCGGGCGCATCGTCCCGCAGAAATTTCCAGCCGTCATCGAAAAGCCGGTCGCGGCCCCTGTCATCCGCAGCTCCGGGACCGCAGGCTGTATTCAGGCACAGGGCAAGTCCGGCACAGATCAGAAGAAAGATCGGAACGGATTTTTTCATGGCTGCATCCCTTTCATTGATTTCTGAAGACCACATTCCCGCCTACGATTGTGTAAATCACCCGGGCTCTCAGTATTTCTTCGGGCCCGGCGTTCAACAGGTCGCGGTCCAGAACCGTGATGTCCGCCCATTTCCCCGGCTCCAGCGTGCCCTTCTCAGTCTCCATGAATTCCGCGTACGCGGATCCCAATGTGTAGGCCTCGATCGCCTGCCCGGCGGTCAGCCGCTGTTCCGGATGCCACCCGCCTGCAGGCTGCCCGAGCGTATCGCAGCGCGTAACTGCCGCATAGATGCCGATAAGCGGATTGACCGGCACCACCGGCCAGTCCGACCCGAATGCCAGATGTCCGGATTGTTCAAGCAGGGATTTCCATGCATAGGCACCTGCGCTGCGCTGCGGGCCGATGCGGTCCCCGGCCCAGGCCATGTCCCAAATCAGGTGGGCGGGCTGCATCGAAGGAATGACGCCGATATCCCGGAATCCGGGCATGTCCTGCTCCGATACCACCTGTGCATGCTCCAGCCTGTGCCGGTCCTCCCGCCCTCCGGCCCTGCGCGCGAGGCTGTACGCCTCGAGTCCCATGCGCACGGCGCTGTCTCCTATGGCATGAAGGGCGATCTGGAATCCCTCCCTGTCCGCCTGCAGCACCATGGCGTTGATACGGTCCTGCGGCATCTGGGGGATGCCGAAGTTGCCTGCATCATCCGAATAGGATTCGAGAAAAGCCGCTGTCCTGGCGCCCATGCTGCCGTCCAGGAACCCCTTGAGCACGCCCAGGCGCAGCATGGGATGGCGGAGCGATTCCCGCAGGATGCGGGCCTGCTCCATACCCGCCCCAAGCATGGGCCAGAACGAAATGCGGCAGGTCAGTCGGCCGGCTTTCAGCAGGCGGCTGTACGCTTCCAGCACGGCAGGATCGCTGTTGTCCTGAACGGAGGTGATGCCGAATCTTCCGACATGGTCGAGCGCCGATTGAACGGCCTGGAACACCGCATCGCCGGATGAAACCGGCATGTGCCTGGACACGAGACCCATAGCCTCTTCCTTGAGTATGCCGTTCGGTTCGGATGTCCCCGGGAAGCGCATGATTTCGCCGGCAGGCGGATCCGGCGTGTTCCTGTCGATGCCTGCGGTCCGCAGCGCATTCCCATTCACCAAAGCCGCATGTCCGCATGTGCGGACCAGATAGACCGGGAGATGCGGCGCGATGGAATCCAGCAGGGCGCGCGTCGGCCACTTTCCGTCCGGGAAAAGGCCCTGGTCCCAGCCCCTACCGATGATCCAGGATGCGGCCGGCTGCGTCCGGATATGCTCCCTGACCCGGATCCGCATTTCCTCAGCGCTGCGTACGCCGCTCAGATCCAGCTCCCCCAGGCTCTGCCCGCCGGAGAGCATATGGAGATGCGCGTCGTTGAAACCGGCACAGGCGAAATGCCCCTCGAGATCCAACCGGACCGTGCGGGGGCCCTGAAACCGTTCCGCCTCATCATTGTAGCCCACAGCCAGAATCCGGCCTCCCCGGACAGCCAGCATTTCAGCGGCGGGCCGGTCCGGATCCCCTGTGTAAAAATTCCCGTTGACGAGGATCAGGTCCGCGTCACGGTTTTCCGCCTCTAGAAAACGGGCATGGAACAGGGTGAATAAAAGGACCAAGATGAGGAGCGAAATCTTTTTCCTGTTCATGAGAAATCTCCTGTAAAGGAACCGGACAACGCCATAAGACCTGGGATCCTTCTATTCCTGCGATAAACAGCTTCTGGATGGCCCCTGTTCTGAGCCTGCGATGAACGGCTTTCCGTTGCAGCGGGAACCTGTGCCGCCACAGAAACGGGCGCTTAAAAATTCTGTCAGGCGGCCTCGATGAGCCCAGGGCTGAGCCCTGGGACCATCAAGCATCAAGCCGGGCTGAGCACCGGGGTTATCAAAGCCCTGGGCCATCAAGAAGGGCTGAGAACCGGGACCGTCAAACACATCGAACAGTCGTCCGGTTCCGCAGAGGGCCTGTGCCGCTGCATGACCGGACGGACGCACGGAACGACAGGCGTCCAAAAAACTGCGCCGGAAACAACAGGTGTAAAAATCCATCAACGGATGATGAAATAATAACAAAAGAAACCGCCAATATCAAACGGTTTTTGGCGGTTGGAGAGGAAGGAAAAGAGGATTGTCTGCTCAAGTCCCCCGGCCACCCGTTGCCGGGCATTCTTATCGGCCGGTTCGTCCACTGCTGGTTGGGCGGAGAACGCGTTCAGTGCCGGATCAGAGCCCCTCGAAAAGCGGAAGGATATGGCGGGTGTACAGATTGTCTGTCACCTGATCCCCGATCAGATCTTCGTATTCCCTGATCAGGCCGAGGAATTCGTCTCCCATCTCAGCGGCGATCTTGAACGCCACATGAAGCAACTGGCGCATGTCGGGATTGTACAGGGGATTCCTGCTGTCGTGCCGGACCGCACCTGCGAATGCTTCGGCTGTCCAGGATTCGACCTTGCCGGGGGGCGGGAGGCGTTTCCGGTCGATGAGCAGAACAGGCGCATACGGTTCGCATAATTCATCAAATCTTTCATAAGCTCTGCCGTAAACGGCCTTGGCCGTTTTCAATCCCCTGTCGCCTGAAATGGAGAGGCCGGCGATTTCCTCCAGCCAGGTGGTGCCCGCGGTCTTGACATGCACGCCCGCGTTGTCTTTTTTGAGCGCGGCGCGGATCGCAGGATAAATGGAAAATTTGTCGCTGCCTGAATGAACGCTGAGCTTCAGATTTGCGGGCAGGCTGAAGGCGGTCACGGCAAACCGGATGACCGCGAGGTGGTCGGAGAAGCATTGGGAAAAGGCTGCCGGATCGCCGTCATAATCGATCCCCTTGTAGAAATTCCCGGTGAATTTGGGGGCGATGACCTGAAGCGGGATGCCTTCACGCGAAGCCAGAGCGAGGATCACGGCGAGTTCCGGAGCAGTCTGAGCCTCGGTTGTTTCATCCATGGAGATTTCCGTGACAAAAGCCGTGCCCTTTTTTGCGGATTCGATACGGCTGTGTAATGAGGCTGCTTCCTTTACCGCAGGCAGGTATTTCGCAATCCAGGCCCTGAGAGAGGATCCGTCGCCCCCGGGTTTCCCGGAGAGGCCCGGAATGGAGGGCAGGGTTCCGCCTGGAAACAGCTCCCCGGCTACGGCATCCACTTCCGCCGGATCCACCGCTCCGCCGATCGAGTCCCCGACGTCAAGCGTGAAATAATTGCAGCAGGCCAAAAAGGATTCAACCGTATCCGCTCCGACATGATCCGCGTCCACATAATAATACGCCTTCCATCCCAGTTCCCGGACCGCCTGGTCTGCCTCCCTGCGCACCGAAACCGGCTGCGTATGGAGAATGTGATGCTCCCTGTGGGATTTGTTCCACACGGGGACGAGATGGATGCCCCTTTCTTCCGCTTTGATCAGCGCCTTCAGCTGAGCCCCGGCCTGCAGGCCGAAGCGGTCTCCGACTCCGATGGAATATTTTTCAAGCACTTTAACGGACATGATGAAAAAAGCCTTTCAGGATAGGGTTTTTGTTGCGGTCCTTTCGACACCGGATTTGACGGAATGCGTTGCATTGCCCGGGAAGACATTCCGGTTTGCCTTCGTTTGAAGGATTTCACCCGATTTCGAGAATGATCTTCAGATGTCCGGCCGGATCCCGGTCCAGCCAGGCGAAAGCATCCTGTATCCGGTCCGGCCCGATCACGTCCGTCACGAGCCGTTCCGGATGCACAGTCCCCATCCGGATCTGTTCGATTGCCTTGGGAAATTCGCCGTGACTGACGCGCGAGGCCACAATCACGGCCTCCTTGAGTATCAGTTCCCGCATGATCAGTTCCGTGGGTCTGCCGGACAGGCCGAGCACGCAGACCGTGCCTCCACCGCGTATGGCCTGTATAGAGGCCCGAACCGGCGGGACGGATCCGGGTATCTCCGTTTCATGCCCGACCGCCTCGAAAGCAACATCCACGCCCAAACCTCCGGTCGCCTCGCGCACAGCCCGCACCGCATCCGTTTTTCCGGCGTTGACGGTCATGCAGCCGGGGACCGCCCTGGCTGCGGTCTGGAGACGCTCATCCAGCACGTCCACGATGACCAGTTTGTCCGTGACCGTTCGGCAGGCCTGCAGGATGCATTGACCGATTTTTCCGGCTCCCCAGATCGCTGCCGTGTCCCCGGCTTTGAGGCCGGAGCGGTTCAGGGCGTGGAATCCGATGGACATGACTTCGATCAGGGCGCATTGCTGCGGTGTGAGATCAGCCGGGAGCGGATGAACTCTGTCTCCGGGCACGCCGACGAACTCTGCAAAACCACCGTCCCGGTCTATGCCGATGACCTGAAGGGAAGCGCATGCCGGATGCTGCCCCCTTTTGCAGGCTGGACAATGCCCGCACCGGATCACCGGATCCACAGTGACGCGATCTCCCTTGTTGAGACGGCCCGCATCCGGCCCGCATTCCTCGACCACCCCTGCGAATTCATGCCCCGGGATCAGGGGAAGCCGGGTGCGGGGATGCATCTCCCCCCTCAGCACATGCTGGTCGCTGCCGCAGATGGAGGCATGCGTGACCCGGATCAGAACCTCGCTGCCTGAAACGGCAGGCCGCGGGACGCGCT